>NZ_JBTHHI010000004.1:0-99573 GCF_054353835.1 Mycoplasma sp. 5912
AGCTGACCATTACTAATAAATTGATAGGTTTAAAAGTAAATGTATTCAAGACATTCTAATGAATTATAATTACTATTCAGTTTTCAAAGGACTATGCCTAAGGGGCATTTTTTTAATTGAAAACACAAAAAAGAATAAAGAAATTTAATTAACATAAAAATATTTTAATATAGCAAGAATGATAAAATAAAAATCTAAAATTTTATGTTTTTATTTTTACAAAATTATGCTAAAATATATTAGCAATAAAAAAGAAAAGTTTTTTTGATATATATAGTTTTATTGTATAATACTATAGCCAATACACGGAGAAGTAGCTCAGTTTGGTAGAGCACTACATTTGGGCTGTAGTGGTCGCAGGTTCAAATCCTGTCTTCTTCACCATTTCGGGGGGTTAGCTCATTTGGCTAGAGCGCCTGCCTTGCACGCAGGAGGTGGTGGGTTCGAATCCCATACTCTCCACCATTTATGGCACTATAGCTCAGTTGGTTAGAGCATCCGGTTCATACCCGGAAGGTCAAGAGTTCGACTCTCTTTGGTGCTACCAAAAAATCTATAAATTCGGAAATGGACCTATAGCTCAACGGTTAGAGCAACCGGCTCATAACCGGTTGGTTACAGGTTCGAATCCTGTTGGGTCCACCAATATGGGTGATTACCCAAGTCCGGTTGAAGGGAGCAGTCTTGAAAACTGCCAGGGGCTTTACGGCCCGCGGGGGTTCGAATCCCTCATCACCCGCCACCATAACTTAACATAATATGAATTTATAGAACATATCGCGGAATGGAGCAGTTTGGTAGCTCGTCGGGCTCATAACCCGAAGGTCACAGGTTCGAGTCCTGTTTCCGCAACCAATGGTTCAGTGGTAAAGTGGTTAATACGCCTCCCTGTCACGGAGGAGAACGCGGGTTCGATCCCCGTCTGGACCGCCATTGGCTCTGTAGCTCAGTTGGTAGAGCAACAGATTGAAGCTCTGTGTGTCGCTGGTTCGATTCCTGCCGGAGCCACCATCAAAAATTGCTATATTTTATAAACTGCAGTAAATTAGTTTATAAAATATAGCAATTTTTATTTTTTTGCTAAAATATATAGATATAAAAAAGGAGAAAAATATGGACTATAAAAAGACATTAAATATGCCAAAAACTGATTATGAAATGAGAGTTAATTTATTAGTTAAAGAACCAAAATATCGTCAGTTTTGGGAAAGTTCTAAAATTTACCAAAAAGTATTATCAAAAAATAAAAATAACCCAAAGTATATCTTGCACGATGGTCCACCATACGCTAATGGAGGTATTCATGTTGGTCATGCATTAAACAGAGTTTTAAAGGATATTATTGTTAGATATAAATCTTTATCAGGGTTTTATTCACCATTTGTACTTGGTTGAGATACACATGGTTTACCAATAGAGCATAAAATGCTTACTGAGAGCAAATTAAATAAGGATGAACTTAATCCTGTAATTTTACGTAAAAAAGCAGCTCAATATGCTTTACAACAAGTTAATAACCAACGAAACCAACTTAAATCCTTGCAATTATTTACCGATTATTCAAAATCATATATAACCTTAGATAAACAATATGAGGTTATGCAGCTAAAGGTTTTTAAAAAGATGGTAATGGATGGATTGGTATATAAAGGATTAAAGCCTGTATTTTGATCACCTAGTTCCCAAAGTGCTTTAGCCGAATCTGAGGTAGAATACCAAGATGTAATTTCACCATCAATATATGTTGCTTTTGAAGTTGTAGCAAGTAATTTTGAAAATGTTAAAACTGGTGATAATTTAGTGATTTGGACTACAACTCCATGAACATTATTGGCTAATGCAGCGGTAGCAATTGGTTTAGATATTGAATATGCTCGTGTAAAAAATAATGGAAGTTTTTATATTATTGCAATTGATTTATTAACTGTTGTTGCATCAAAATGTGGTTGAGATACATATGATATTGTTTCAGTTTTTAAAGGTTCGCAAATTTTAAATTATAATATTGAATATTTAACACCAATTTTGAAGTTTCATGCTCCATTAGTGATCGGACATCATGTTAGTGTTGAATCAGGATCTGGTTTAGTTCATATTGCTCCGATGTTTGGTGAAGATGACTTTTTAATTGGACAAAAAAATAAGTTACAGATGATTATGCATATTTGTGATAAAGGTTATATTGAAAATACCAATACTGATTTTGATGGGATGTTTTATCAGGATGCAAATAAGAAAATATCAGAATTTTTAGCAAACAAATTATTACACTTTGAAAGATTTAAGCACTCATACCCACATGATTGAAGAACTCATAAACCAATTATCTTTCGCGGGACACCACAATGATTTGTTTCAATTGACAAAATTAGAGAGCAAATTTTAGATCAAATTGAAAATAATGTTACTACTTATCCAGAATGACCGAAAAAACGTTTATATTCAATGATTCAAAATCGTTCTGATTGAACTATTTCACGTCAAAGAAGTTGAGGAGTTCCACTAATTATCTTTTATGATAAGGATGGAAAACCAGTTTTTGATTCAGAATTATTTGATCATGTTATAGATTTAGTAGCAAAATACGGAACTGATATTTGATGAGAAAAATCAACTGAAGAATTATTACCTTTAAAATATCAAAATCAAGGTTTTACTAAGGAAAAAGACATTATGGATGTTTGATTCGATTCAGGTGTTTCAAGTGTAGCTGCTGTAATTGAACCGAATTTACAATCACCATATGATTTATATTTAGAAGGAACTGATCAATATCGTGGTTGATTCAACTCATCAATTATTAATTCAGTTGCATATAAAGGATTAACACCTTATAAAAATCTTATATCACATGGTTTCGTTGTAGATGCTAAGGGAAATAAGATGTCTAAGTCAAAAGGTAATTCAGTTGAACCTTCTGATATTATCAATAAACGTGGTGCAGAGATTTTAAGATTATGAGTTGCAAATTCAGAATATCAAGGTGACATTTCAATAAGTGAAGATATTTTAAATCAAAATACCGAAATATACCGTAAATTAAGAAATACCATTAAATTCTTGCTTGGTAACTTAAATAATTTTGAATATTCTAAAGACATTAAAAGAACCGGAATCCATATGTTTATTTATCAACAACTTCAAGAATTAAAATACAATGTAATTAAAGCATATGACGAATATAAGTTTTTAATGGTTGTAAAACTGCTTTCAAACTATGTTGTTGAGCTTTCTAGCTTCTATTTGTCTGTTACCAAAGATATTTTGTATGTTCGTTCATTAAACGATCCACAACGACTTATGACACTTACAAATATGTATGAGATAGTCGAATTTCTTATAATAGCGCTTGCTCCGATTTTACCTACCACATCCGAAGAAGCATATGAGTTCTTTAATAAAAAAGATAAATATGAATCAGTATTTTTAGAAAATTTACCAAAACTTTCTGAAATAGCATATGATGCAGCATTAATTACTTCATATAAAGAATTTTTTGAACTACGTGATAAAGTTAATGTGCTAATTGAAAATGCGATTAAAGCTAATTTAGTGAAGCGATCAAATGAATTAGAATTATTTTTACCTAAAACATCTGATTTAATAGCTAAACTTGATTTAAAAACATTATTAATGGTAGGAAAAATAACACAGGGAAATGAATTAAAAGTTGAAAAATTTGATTCATTAAAATGCTTAAGATGTTGAAATCATTTTGATAAAGAAAATGTTAAAAATGATTTATGTAATCAATGTGAGCAAATTGTAAGAGAGTTTCATGAATAAAAAAATAAAAATATTAAAAAACTACTTATCTGTAAATAAAAAACGTATTTTAATAACATATATATTTATTTTTGCTTCATTAATAGTTTTTTTATTTATAGATCAGATGACAAAGAATCTATTATTTAATCACGGTTCAATAAAAACTTTGGATCAAAATTTTGAAGTATCTTATAATAGACAAAGATTTCCTGCTGAATCTATATTAAATAGTTACACAGTTTCGCCACTACTTGGGATACGAAGCATCTGACACGGTGGAATTACTTTTGCTAAAACTCGTAATACAACTTTAATTCAAACCATTTCAATCATTTTGTTTATTTTTATTTTAACATATGGATTGTTTTTAGATAAACATAATAAAATACGTGCAATATTTGTGGGAATAATATTGGCAGGTGATTTAGGTAATATGTTAGATCGTTTTATTTTTAGTGGTTATGTTAAAGACATCTTCTTTATACCTTTTTTAAACAGAGATGGCACATTTAATTTTGCTGATTCATTAATTTTCACCGGAATTGCTTTATTGCTTATCGGTAGTTTGATACCAGAGAGCAAAATTAGAGACCTTAAAAGACATAGGGATTTAATAATTCATTAAAACAAGCATATATGCTTGTTTTTGTTTGCAAAGCATTAAAAAATCGGGATATAAACCCGACTTTTAAATTGTTTATTTAATAATCTTTGTTACTGAACCAGCACCAACTGTACGTCCACCTTCACGGATAGAGAATTTGGTTCCTGCTTCAACAGCGATAGGAGCGATTAATTTAACTTTTAAGTTAACGTTTTCTCCTGGCATAACCATTTCACGTTTTGCATCAAATTCAACTCCACCAGTAACATCAGTGGTACGGAAGTAGAATTGTGGTTTATAGTTTTTAAAGAATGGTGTGTGACGTCCACCTTCTTCTTTTTTTAGAACATAAATAGCTGCTTCAAATTCTGTGTGAGGGATAATTGAACCTGGTTTTGCTAAAACTTGTCCACGTTCAACATCTTCACGGTTTACTCCACGAAGTAATAATCCAGCATTATCTCCAGCTTGTGCTTCTTTAAGGTTTTTACGGAACATTTCAATTCCTGTAACAACTGTTTTCTTAGTAGGTTTTAAACCAACGATTTCAACTTCTTCGTTTAATTTAAGTGTTCCACGCTCTACACGTCCTGTAGCAACTGTTCCACGTCCTGTAATGGTGAATACATCTTCAACAGCCATTAAGAAAGGTTTTTCAAAGTCTTTAATAGGTGTTTCAATGTATGTATCAACCGCATCCATTAATTCCATAATTTTTGGTTCTCATTTTGCATCACCTGATAATGCTAATGATGCAGAACCACGGATAACAGGAGCATTATCTCCATCAAATCCATATTCTGTAAGAAGTGAACGAACTTCAAGTTCAACAAGGTCGATCATTTCTGCACCTTCATCACCTTCTAACATATCACATTTATTTAAGAATACAACGATGCGAGGTACACCAACTTGTTTTGATAAAAGAATGTGTTCACGAGTTTGAGGCATTGGTCCATCGGTTGCAGCAACAACTAAGATAGCACCATCCATTTGAGCTGCTCCGGTAATCATATTTTTAACGTAGTCAGCGTGTCCAGGACAGTCTACGTGAGCATAGTGACGTTTTTCAGTTTGATATTCAATGTGTGCTGTGTTAATTGTAATTCCACGAGCTCTTTCTTCTGGAGCAGCATCGATTGAAGCATAATCACGAGCTTCTGAAAGTCCTTTTTTAGATAAAACTGTAGCAATAGCAGCAGTCAAAGTTGTTTTACCGTGATCAACGTGTCCAATGGTTCCAACGTTAACGTGTTCTTTACTACGATCAAATTCTAATTTTGCCATATTAATATTCCTTTCATATTGTTTATGATTTAAATTAATTTAGTTTGTCTTAGCGCTAAAACCAACCATAGCCTAGTCTTTCATCTAGGTCCTGTCCATAAGCACCAATAATTTTAGCAAATTCTTTTATATAATTTAGAAATTGCTTTTTGTATTAATATATTTTACCATATTTTTTATATTCATTAATCATTAAGATTATGCTTTTAAGGCTTTATTCTATGATTTTATTTACTAAATGATTGATTTATATAAAATAAATTATTCAAAAAATCAATAAGGTTTCCTTATTGAAAGTTTTATAATAATTTTGCTGCTTTTGAATCTAAAATTATAGTTACATCATTATGTGTTTGTAAGAAACTAGCAGGAACATCCGAGCAAACAGGACCATTTATTGTTTTTGTAATTGCATCTGCTTTAGAATCTCCATCTGCTAACAAAATAATTTTTCTTGCTTTTAATATAGTTCCGATACCCATTGATATAGCTGTTTTTGGAACTAACTTTATATTGTCAAAATACTTTTTATTAGCATTTATAGTACTTTTAGTCAAAATTACTTCACGAGTTATATCATTGATTTTTGAACCTGGTTCATTAAATGCAATATGTCCATTGATACCGATTCCTAGTATCATTAAATCTATACCACCTTTTTCTGCTATTAACTTTTCATATTTTTTAGCATTTAAACCAATATTTCCTATTCCGTTTGGCAGATTAATATTTGATTTATCTACATCAATATAATTAAAAAGTGTATTGAACATAAAATAATGGTATGAGCAAGGGTTTTTTATATCAATTCCAACATATTCATCAAGGTTAAATGTTGTAACATCTTTAAAAGAAATCTCTTTATTTTGATATTTTTGAATCAATAATTGATATGTTTTTATAGGAGAGTTACCAGTTGCAAAGCAAATGTTTAAATTAGGTCTTGATTTAATAGCATCTGCTATTAAATCTGCTGCATATTTAGCTTGTAAATCTGAATTTTCTTTAATTATAACTTTCATATTTTCCTTAGTTTACCTTTTTTCCATCAATATAAACACTTTTAATATTTCAATTATAATCCATTAATACTATATCTGCTAGATAACCTATCCTAATTTTGCCTAACTTTTTATTTAATCCTAAGTATTTAGCAGCATTATATGATGTCATTTTTACTGCATCACAAGAATTTACATTGATACTCAATAAGTTTTTAAAAGCATCGTGTATACTGATACCTGAACCTGCAATAGTATTACTGTCTTTTAAAGTTATTTTTAATCCATCTTTTATAACAGGGATATCACCTGAAATATTTTCTCCATCTTTATAATAAGCAGGTTTAATTGCATCTGAAACAGCAATAATTTTATCAAAACCTTTATTTTTGATAGTGAATCAAATAGACTGCTTACAAATATGAAATAAATCGAAAATCATTTCTACATAAGTGTTTTCGTTCATTAATGCAGCCTGAAGCAAACCTGGGTTTCTTGAGTCGATTCCTGACATTGCATTTCATAAGTGACATACAGATTTGCAACCATTATCAAAGAAGATTGATGCAGTTTCAAAATCAGTTGCTGAATGTCCGATAGACCCTATTATATTGTGTTTTTGCATCTGTTTAAATACTTCTATATCTACCACATCAGGATCGAATGATATTTTTCTTAGTGTGTTTTGTGATGCATTAATAAGTTGTTCGATATCTGAAACAGTTGGTTTTTTAAGATACTCAAATTTATGTGCTCCTTTTTTAGCATTTGCAATAAAAGGACCTTCTAAATGCAAACCTAAATTTCTTGCAACATATTTAGCATTTTTACTCACATCGTCTAAAACATCTAAAATATTTTGTCACTGATTTGTCATCAATGTAGGCATAAAAGCAGTTGTTCCATGTTGAGCAAGTTTTTTTGAAATAGCAGAAACCGCATCGCTTCCTTCCATAACATCGTAATTATAAAAACCGTGTATATGTGTATCGATAAATCCAGGAACTGCTATATATTTTGCTTGATTTTGATTTGGTATAATTTTTTGTATTTTATGATCTTTTATATATATATCAGCACAATCAATGATGTTGTTATAATTTATAATTTTAACATTTTTTATTTTCATTATCCAATTACTTCCCTTAAATTATTATGTGATTTTTTTAATAGCTTAATCGCATTTATTTTATCAACTTTATTTAAATGCATTACAGCAGCAACTTTAATATTTTGATCTGCTTCTGAATATAACTTTTGTGCATCTAATGCAGATATATGTGTTATTTGTTTTAAAATATCAATGCTACGCTTAACTAATTTTTCGTTTTTAGGAATTAAGTCAATCATTAAATCATCATATACTTTACCTAGTTTTATAGCAGTAATTGATGAGATAGTGTTTAAGATAAGTTTTTGCAAAGTCGCTGCTTTTAAACGAGTAGAACCAGAAATAACTTCTTTACCTACATCACCAACTATAACATCATCTGAAACAGATTCACAGTCTCCATTTTTTTGATTTGCTATCAAGGTAGTTTTTGCATTAGTAGTTTTTGCATAAACAAAAAAACCTTTTATATATTTAGTATTTCCCGATGCAGACAAACCGATGATTAAATCTTTATTATTAATATTTTCTTTTTTTGCATCACTATAACCTAAGTTATAATCATCTTCATAGCCTTCTAATGACGTTAAGATTGCTGCATCTCCACCAGCCATCGAGTATTTGAATCAATTTAACTCTCCAAATGTAGGTAAAATATCTAAAGCATCTAATAAAGCGATTCTTCCACTACTACCAGCACCTACATAAAATATTCTACCGTTTTTTTTGATGACTTTAACACATTGCTTAGCAAGTTGAATAATATCTTTTTTCAAATTATTATATGCTTTGATTACATCTTTATTTGATTCAGCAAAAATATTTACAAGCTGTTTATAATTTAATGTATCTAAATGTTTGTTCATAACAACCTCGCAATTATTTTATTATGGAAGTCTATTTGATATGTTAAATAAAAAAATTTTTTATTTTTTATATTAAACATCATTAATAAAACAAAAAATATGAAAAATTTTTTCATCTTAGCATTTGTATATGAAAATGATTTTATAATATTTTAGAGTGTAAATCACTCAGTGAGGTTATATGGATAAATTTTTAAAAAAACTCAAAGACTTGCACTGGTCGCAATGAGTTTATATTATTTTATGAACTTTATTTATTGTCTTCTTAATCATACTTATCGGATTATTTGGAGGTTTCACAGAAAACAGTCACGGGTTTTCAAAAGAAAAACTAGGTGCTCATTATGATGCATATGTTGCTGCTTTCAAAAAATTTCGATCAGATGTGATAGGTGCAATGGGATTCTTATTCTTTCTTAGCTTTTTTGGAGCAATTATCGCTACAATTGCTTCACATGGATTCTTTTTGAAGAAGAAAAAACTTCTTTTAGCTAAAGCAGGAGGTAAATAATGACTACAACTGCTAAAAAAACATTTTCAGGTGGGTTAGTTAAAGGATGAATGACAAAACTCTCACGTATAGGATCAGCATTGATGTTTCCGATTGCGGTGCTACCGGTTGCTGCGATCTTGTTAAGAATCGGAGCAGAATTACCAGGTGATTCTCCGTTTGGTAAGTTTGTGCAATCATTATTATTAAAAAGTGGTGATGCAGTATTTTCAAACTTATACATTATATTTGCAGTAGGTGTAGCATTTGCTTTCACAAAAGACAAACGGGGTGAAGCAGCATTTGCTGGATTTATTGGAATAATGATATTAACCTTTTTAATGGTTGCTTTAACCGATGTGTATTATGGAACTTTGTTTGTACATAAAGGTTATGTAGATACTGATACAGGTGTTATTAAGGATTTTGTAGCATCTTCGCCAAAAGATACAAAATCAGGAACAGGATTTAAGGAATTTACTAGAACTTATCAAGTAGTTTCTACTGGTTTTCATACAATTTTTGGAAAGAAAACAGATGACGTTCTTGCTAAAAATGTACTTAATGGTATTGTAGTAGGTGCTTTAACCGCATTTGTATATAATCACTCAAACAATGTTGCATTGCCAAAAGTATTAGGATTCTTTAGTGGAAAAAGATTAGTTCCAGCAGTTGCTATTATTGCATCAACATTATTTACAATTGTTTGAGCAGTTATTTTCCCTTGAATCGGTTATGTGATTTTTGCTATTTCAGAAGCGATGTCAAAAGCCGTAACATCAAAACAAGGTGAATCATTTAATTTATCAGCACAAGCGCGCTTTACAAGAGCGGGAATAATGGGTGTATATGGATTTTTAAACAGGCTTTTAATTCCATTCGGATTACATCATATTCCAAATAACATCTTCTGATTCCAATTAGGTGAATGACCAAAAGAAGGTAATCCATCACAAACTGTAAATGGTGATATTCTTATTTTCTTACAAGGACAAGCAAAAGGCAACCCAGGCGGTATCTTCCAAGCAGGTTTCTTCCCAATGATGATGTTCGGATTGCCTGCTTTAGTTGGGGCATTTGTTTATTCAGCAGAAACCAAAGAACAAAAGATTAAAGTTGCATCATTATATGGATCAGCAGCAATTGTAAGCTTTTTAACAGGTATTACTGAACCAATTGAATTTGCTTTCTTATATGTTTCTCCACTTTTATACTTATCACATGCAATCTTAACGGGTATCTTTGCATTTATAACAGGAGCATTTGGAATACAATTAGGATTTGGATTTTCAGCTGGATTATTAGACTACATTACTTCAATACCTAAGTCATTAAGAATAATCAACGAATCAGGTTATACAGGCGCAGCAAGAGTGTTTGCTAACCCAGGATGAATTTTCCCTATTGGATTTGTAACTGCTGCTGCTTACTTTGGTGTAGGGGTTGGATTTATCAAAGGATTTAACTTATCAACACCTGGTCGTGGTGAAGGTATCATACGTTCAGAAGAAGAAACAAAAGAAGTTGTCTCACCAGAAGCAAATGATGGTAGCTTTTCAACAAAAGCAAGAAATATTGTTAAGGCTTTTGGTGGCTGAGATAATATAACAACTTTTGAAAACTGTTCAACACGACTTCGTTATGAAGTTAAAGATGGAAGTAAAGTATCTGAAGAAGATTTGAAAAAAGCAGGTGTATTTGGTTTAGTAAAAGTTTCTGAAAAATCATTTCAAGCAATAGTTGGAGTCGAAGCAGAAAGTATTAATAACCAGATAACATCAAACAAAGGTGCGGAATTATAATAATTTAGATGACACAGATGTGTCATCTTTTTATATTAAATAGTTTTATAATAAGATTAATTAAAATAAAGAAGTGGAATAAAGAAAAAAATATTGCAAAATAAAGAAACATAAAAAGCATAAAAACAAAAATAATTTGCATTTTTATAAGCAAAATTTATAATTATTTTTACCTATGAAAAAAGAAATTTTTGATAATAATCTAAAGCAAATAATTACATCAAATCAACATATAAAATCATTGATAAAATTAACCGATTTTATTAGTTTATATCCTAATGGTTTTTTAGAATTATCAACTTTGCAATTATCTGATAAGCTTGATGTGTCACAAGCAACTATTTCTCGTATTTCAAAAATATTAGGTTTTAGAAATATTCAAGATATAAGAATCTATATTTCAGCAAGATTGCAATATTTAGATGATCGTATTGATTGAAATAATAATGAATCAAGCGAAAATTTATCAGATGTAATTTCTAATATTAAATCACATTATATGTTTACAATTGAAAAAAGTGTAAATAAGTTTTTAGATAATAAATACATTTATAAGTATATTAACACATTATTAGAATACAAAATTAATCTATTTTTTGGCATTGGTGATTCTGGTATGATATCAGCTTATTTTGCTAATAATTTAAGAAAAATAGGATTTAATGTTTTATATTGTAGTGATGTACATACCTTTTTAAGCTTTAATTCATTGCTACAACTTAAAAAAGTGCATGTAACAGTGATATCTAAATCAGGAACAACTTTAGAAATAAAATTTGTTATAAACTTCTTAGAAACAAATAATATTCCATATTCTGTATGAACAAAGAATCAGAGTTTACAAAGCAATCATTCGTTGAATTTATTGTATGTCGATTCGCTTGAGCAAAAGTATCGTATCGGAGTGCTAGGCTCAAAGATTTCTTATTTTATGCTTTGTGATATTATTTATTCATTTTTATCAGTAAAAATAGATAAAAATAAGAAAATCTTTTCGCAGATTAATGATTATATTAGTAGTTGAAATAATTTATTGGATAATAAAAAATAAGGTGCAAACCTTATTTTATTGTAAGTAAATTGGAATGTTAATGAATGAAAGCATATAGTATAAAGTATAAGTGTCAATTAATAGATCGTTATAAATTTTATTAATTACTATTTCTTTGTTTTTTAAACGAAGTGGGACATTAAGATACATAAACCCAAAATCAACATTATAGTTTAAGTAGATAAAATCTCCAGTAGAAAAAACATTAAATCTTTTAATTTTTGAACCTTGGGTATCTTTAAGACGCTTAAGCATTAATTCTTGTGATAATGGTGTAAACATCATTGTGGCTTTAAATCTATCGTTTATCATTGGTGTAACATACTTGTTGAATTCTTTGTTTTCCATTTGAATTTTTTGTAAATCACTACCACTAGCAAGTTTTCCAACCATTAATGTAAATACCATTGCTTTATCTTCAAGATATCTTGTATCTATTTTAAGCATACCGGTATAGTAATGTTTTTCTTCAGTTAGATTACCTTTACTATCTCTTCTTTCATAAACTCAGTGGACATTTATAAGAGAAAGTGGATAGTGTTTCATTAATAAACAATGTTTTGGTTCTTTAACTTCTGATATATATGCCCCACCAGGAATACCAACTGTAAATCTATGTAAATCCTTTTTGCTAACTTGACAATGTCTAAATGCTTCTTTAAAGTCAGTGCTTTCTTCTGTTGGTATATAATCCATTTCGTCATCAAGGATATTAAATGATTCAACATATAGTGCTTCTTGGTTTAAGTTTTGTTTTAATACATGAGCTAAATTAACCCTAAAACGATAAAATTTTCTTCAATAGACAGCACCTAAAATAACACCAATTAGAATAGAAATAATGAATAAGATTAAAAAAACAAAAAAAGGAATAAAACCATTACTTACTACACTGATAATAATGGCACCGATTATTAAGAATACAACACCAGGTATAATAGTACTTAAAAGAGATACTCAGAATTTTTTAAATGCTTTTTTATATTCATTCATTACTTCGGGAGTTAGAATGTTATTTACTACTGTTGTAACAATTGGTAGAAGTTTTTCGTCTGCTTTATTTTTATAATCAGCAAACTTTTGATAATCGCGAACAACTCTCACTATTTATTATTAAAATAAACCTTTCATTGAAACATCTTGTTTTTGTTGTTCAGATGCTGCGTATAAAGGAAGAGTTTCAAGCTTTAACATTGCTGCAATAATTGAAGCAGGATATGAGAAAATTTCTTTATTAAAGATGTTAGCATCTTTATTATATAGTCTTCTTGCAGCTTGTAGCTCTCTTTCTAAATATGTTGATTGATTCATTAATTCTTTATAAGCATCCATTGCTTTTAGTTCTGGATATGCTTCAGAAACTGCCATCAATCTTCCGAAAACACTTGTGTTAAGCTTTTCGATTTCATTTGCATTAGCAACTCCACCTTGACTTACTAATGATCTCATTTTTGCAATTTGTGTAAGTGTTTCATTTTCATACTTGCTGTAACTTTTTGTAATTTCAACAAGTTTGTTTAATGTGTCATAACGTTGTGTTAAGAACACATCAATGGTTGAAGCCGATTCATTTGTTTGTAATTGCATTCTATTAAAACTATTTCTTTTTACAAAATAATAAATTACACCACTAAATAGAAGAAGAATTCCAAGGATTCAGAAAATTACCTTTGATGCTGTTGATGTTGTTGCAGCAGTAGGTCTTGAATCTACATTTGGTTGAAATCCATCTGGATGATGTGCTTCTCTGTTATTAACTAAATTTGCCATATTGTCCTTTCTTTATTTGTCATAATAACTTGTTATATTATACAAAATTTGCATAAAAATTTAAAAAGTCAAAGCAAATATTTGCAGAGACTTTTGTAAGGCAATTCTCTTTTACTAGAAGAAAAAAATGTGTAAATTCTAATGAATTTCTATCAAAAATACCTTTTTCTTACCGATATGTAATAAAGCAAACTTCCCATCAAAAAGCTTGGATTGAAAAGTTGTTTGTAAATTCACTTCAACATTATTTATTTTAATTGCTTTTTTTTCAATAAATTCACGAGCTTCACGTTTTGAGTGAACTAATTTTTTTTCAATCAACGATTCTATGATATTGTTATTTTTTTTAACAGTTAAAGTAGGAATTTGATTTTTTAAAGAAGTGATTATATCTATTGATAAAGTTGTGATATCAAAGTTTTTATTAAATAAAATTTCACTTGTTGCTTGCGATATTTTAGCATCATTTTCACTGTGGATGTCTTTTATAACTTCGTATGCTAAAACCTTTTGAGCATATTGATTTGCTGGATCTTTAATATGTTTTTGCATAACATTCTCGATTTCATCAAGTGATAAAAATGTTAGTCATTTTAAAAGTTTTTCAATTTGGCTATCTGGTTGCTTATATAAAAATTGATACATATCATAAGGTTTAGTCATATTTTTATCAAGTCATAAACTTCCACCACCAGTTGATTTACCAAATTTATTTCCATTTTCATCTGTTAATAAGTTAGTTGTAAAAATAAATGCTTGATGATCGTTTCCTATTTTTTTTGAAATCATTTCTAATCCAGTTGAAAGATTTCCCCATTGGTCAGAACCACCTACTTGAATTTTTACATTATAATCTTGATATAAACGAATAAAGTCTCATCCTTGAATTAATTGATAAGAAAATTCAGTAAAACTTAATCCGTTTTCAATTCTATTAGCAACTGAATCCTTTGATAACATATATGCAACATTAACTAATTTTCCTACATCCCTTAAGAAAGTAATTAAATTCATATCTTTGTAAAATTCATAATTATCTACTACACATAATCCAAAATGTTCAAGCTGCATTTTGATTTTATTTTTATTTTCTATTAATTCTTTTTCATTAAGCAGTTTTCTTTCATTGATTTTAAACGAAGGATCACCAATCATCCCGGTAGCCCCACCTAGGATTGCAACGGTCTTTCATCCTGCTTTTTGCATACGAAGTAAGGTTAAAATTTGCAGATAATTACCTAAATGCAAACTAGTTGCAGTAGGGTCAAATCCAGCATATACAGCATCATTTGTAGTTAAATTATTAAATTTATCAATATTACTATGTTGTTTTAAGATACCACGATTATTTAATTCTTTTAATATATTTTTCATTAAAATCCAAAGTCCTTTCCGATATCGTTTTTAGTTCCAAAAATTAAACCATCACCATTTAATCCTAGGCTTTTATAACCCGATAACATCCCAAAACTTTCAACATCTAAAAGTTTGCTTAATAAAACAGCGCTACCATCATTAATAACTGTTCCAGGAAGTGCTAAAACTACTATTTTACCAACCTGTGAATCAGCTGTATTTGTTACAATTTGAATTAATTTATCTTTATTTATATTTATTTTAAGAATGTATAATTTATCACTATTAGGATGATTATTTCTTTCTATAATTTCTCCATAAATAAATTTTTGTTCATCTTTTATAACAAGACCTTCTGTTTTAGCAATTTGCATCAATATACTTTTTTGCTCTGTGTTTAAAGTAAAATAACTTTGATTTCCCTTAATATCAAGCAACTTATTATCAAGAAGATTAATTGAATTTACATTGTTTTGCGAATCTATGAAAAATATTGCATTCTGTGTTCTAATTTGTTTATTTATAACTACTTTTGCATCCACGAATATAATAGATGTATTAGAAAAAAACTTATTTAAATTATTACATATAATCATATTTAACATTATAACATTTTTTATTATAATAGATAAGTATGAAAAAACTAGCAATTATTATTGATTCCTCTAGTGGGCTGACAAAAGAACAAGCACAAAGACTAGGATTTTATTATTTACCACTTATTATCCAAATAGATGGAAAATCATATCAAGATGGTATTGAAATAACTAAAGACAATTTGTTTACAGTATTTAATAAGAATACTAAAAATGTTTTAACATCTGCAACACCAATTGGTTATGCAAGTGATTTATTTGCCCAATTATCTAATGAATATGAAAATTTAGTTGTATTCCCTATTTCAATGCATTTATCGGGCCAATATCAGATTTTAAAAAACCTTGAGCAGGAATTTCCTAAACTTAAGGTGATTGCTTCTTTAAATCTTTCTTTTACAGTCTTAGATCAAGTTTCAAGATTTAAAAAAGAGTTTGCTCTGAGCAACGATGTAGACTTATCGATTAAAAATGTATCTGACTGAAATAAAAGTTTAGATATTACATTGATACCTAAATATAATGATTATTTAGTTCGTGGAGGTCGTTTAACACCAGCATTAGCAACCTTAGCAAAACTTTTAAAAATAGTTCCATTAATTCGTTTTCGTGAGGGTAAATTAGTTAAACAAGGAAAAGGGAGAATCTTTTTAAAAAGTGTTTTTGATGAAATTAACCGCAAATTAGAGTTAAAAGAAAACCGAGATTTAGTTCTTTTAACAGCAAATGGTGATTTTGATCAAGAAATTATTGATTATTATAAAAATTCTTATGATGGTAACATTCTAGTTTTTCCAATCCCTACTGTTGTTGCTATTCATACTGGGCCAGAAGCGATAGTAATTGGGACAGGTGAAAATATTGTTGATTCGTTGAAAGAATATGAAAGAATATAGTTTTTTTGCTAACGATTTAGAACAACTAAAAGAGAATATTCAAACTTTTTTACCTATAATAAAACTAAAAAAGTATCTTTTGTTATCTGGTGAATTAGGTGCAGGAAAAACAACTTTTGTACAAGTTTTAGGTAAGTTATTAGGAATAAAAGAAAATATTACATCACCTAGTTTTAATTATATGAAAGTTTATAACGGATTAGTTCATATTGATTTATATACATATAAAGGTGATATTGATGAATTTGAAGATTACTTTGATGACAATATTGTAGCTATTGAATGACCGGAAAAAAAGAATTTACTTTTTGATGCATATGTAAAAGTTGACATAAGTTTTGATAATACAAGAAAGTATAAAATTGAAATTGTATAATTTATTTTTGGATACCACTGGAAAAGATTTTTGTATCGCTTTATTTGACCTTAATTTTAATTTAATAAAATCAGTGATTTTAGAAAATTATAAAAAAAAGATAGATTTAATAGTTAAATATTTCAATGATTTTAATATAAAAATTAATGAAATTAATGGTTTATATATAAATTTAGGTCCTGGTTTTTTTACAGGAGTTCGAGTTGGTTTTGTTTTCTTTAGAACACTAGCATTGGCTAATAATATTGATTTTTATACAACTACGACATTTGAACTTTTGATGATGCAGAATGATAAAGATACTTTTTACACCGATGCACAAGGAAAAAAAGTTTATTTTTTTGATAAACAGATGTTCTTAAAAACAGAAGATATCTTTGAAAGCACTAAAGTTATTGATGCAACAGATAATATAACCCTTGATAACATTAATTACCAGAAAGTTATTTCCAAATTCCTTGCTTATCAACACATTTTTACAAAAAAACATCCATTAGAAGTTGAACCTACATATATTAAAAAACCACAAATAGGAAGTAAATAATGCGTATTTTAGGTATCGAAACATCACATGACGATACATCATTAGCAATATTAGAAGATGGTAAGATTTTACAGTTATCCACAATTTCACAAATTGATATTTTCAAAGAATATGGTGGAACAATCCCAGAGTTAGCTTCCAGAGAACATGTTAAGAACATTGCTGTTTTACAAAAAATAATTTTTAATAAATATCCTATTGAGACAATAGATTACGTTGCCTATACAAAGGAACCCGGATTAATAGGAACCTTACAAATTGGTTTTTTATTCGCCTATGCCATAGCACTTTCTATTAATAAATTGCCTATACCAATTAATCATTTGCACGGACATTTGTTTTCAGCAACAATTGATCAAGATGTTGAATTCCCTGCTTTATGTTTACTTGTTTCGGGAGGTCACACACAACTTATTCTTGCTCATGATGTTTTTGATTTTGATATTATTGGAGAAACATTGGATGATGCAGTTGGAGAATGTTTTGATAAAGTTGCCGTTAAATCTGGGTTAGGTTTTCCTGGTGGTGTTTTAATTGATAAGATTTCACAAACTTATCAAGGTGAATATATAAAATTTAGCAAACCACATACTAAAAATCCATATGACTTTTCCTTCAGTGGTTTAAAAACACAGGTTTTGAATTATATAAATAATCAAAAAATGAAAAATATTGATATTGATATAAACCAAGTTGTTGCAAGTTTTCAAAAAACAGCGATAGAATATTTGTGTGAAAAAACAACTGCTGTATTGAACCAATATAAAGTTAAAACATTAATTTTAGGTGGTGGAGTTTCGGCAAATTCAGAACTGCGTAAAGAATTTGTTAAATTACACCCAAATACCATCATACCAAAATTAAAATATGCAACAGATAATGCAGCTATGATAGCACAAGCAGCATATATAAGACTTACAAATAAAATATATTAAAAAATAACAAATTAAGTATAATTAAATAATATGAATTTATCAAAGATGTTAGATTTTAAAACAACTGAAATGCGAATTGCAGAAAGTGCTTTAAAACAGATAAATAAACTTGAAAAATATGTTTCACAACTTAGTGATGAAGAACTAAAAAAACAAACAGAAATTTTCAAGAAATTTCTTGCAGAAGGACATACATTAGAAGAAATTCGTAATGATGTTTTTGCGGTTTCGCGGGAGGCTACCAAAAGGGTTTTAGGTAAGCGTCCTTTTGATGTTCAGATTTTAGGTGGACTTTTATTAGATTTAGGTTCTGTTGCTGAGATGAAAACAGGTGAAGGAAAAACGATAACTTCAATTGCACCTGTATATTTAAATGCCTTATTGGGTAAAGGCGCTATTGTTTCAACAGTTAATGAATATTTAACAGTGCGTGATGCTGAAGAAATGGGACAAGTTTTTAACTTTTTAGGTTTAACCGTAGGAATAAATAAAGCACAATTAGATCCCGATCACAAACGAGCCGCTTATGCGTGCGATATAACTTATTCAGTGCATTCAGAATTAGGTTTTGATTATTTACGTGATAATATGGTGCAAAATGTTGCTGAAAAAGTTCAGCGAGGGCTTCAGTTTTGCTTAATTGATGAGGTTGATTCAATTTTAATCGATGAGGCAAAAACACCTTTAATTATTTCAGGGGGTGAACAAGAAGATGTAGCAACTTATTTTTCTGCAGACCAATTTGTTCGTACCCTAGGCCCTGATGATTATATCATAGACGACGAATCAAAGGCTGTTGCTTTAACTCACCAAGGAATTGCTAAAGCAAATCGTTTTTATAAAACTAAAAATATTTATAACATCGAAAATTCTGAACATATACATTTGATTCAGAATGCTTTGCGTGCCCATAAAATTATGCGTGTTGATGTTGAATATATAGTACGTGAAGGGAAAATCGAACTAGTTGATAGTTTTACTGGCCGGATAATGGATGGTCGTAGTTATTCCGAAGGATTGCAACAGGCAATACAGGCAAAAGAAATGGTTGAAATTGAAGCGGAAACCAAGACTCTAGCGACAATAACATACCAAAACTTCTTTAGAATGTTTAAAAAACTATGTGGAATGACAGGAACAGGAAAAACTGAAGAACAAGAATTTATTGATATTTATAATATGCGAGTGAATGTAGTTCCCACAAATAAACCTATCGCCAGAATTGATGAACCTGATTCAATTTATGGAAGTTATGAAGATAAATGAAATGCAGTTGTTGAAAAAATAGCAGAACTTTATCATAAAGGACAACCAGTATTGGTAGGAACTGCACAGATTGAAGAATCTGAATTATTGCACCGAATGCTACTTCATAAAGGGATTCCACATACAGTTTTGAATGCAAAACAAAATGCTCAAGAAGCTGAAATTATTTCAAAGGCAGGTAGTGTTAAATCAGTTACAATTGCTACTAATATGGCTGGTCGTGGAACCGATATCAAACCATCACCTGAGGCATTAAAATTAGGTGGATTGTATGTTTTAGGAACCGAAAAAGCTGAATCGCGAAGAATTGATAATCAGTTGCGTGGTCGTTCCGGTAGACAAGGTGATATCGGAACAAGTAAATTCTTTATTTCTATGCATGATCAACTAATGCGTCGTTTTTCAACCTTTGATGTTTTTAAAGATGCTTTCAAAAGCGAAGATGGAAGCGAAATAACTGATAAAAATACTAAATACGCATTTAATCATGCCCAAAAGAAAATCGAAGGATTGAATTATGATTCGCGTAAATCAGTGTTGCATTATGATGATGTTATTCGTCAGCAAAGAGATTTGATTTACTCACAGCGTGATTTAATTTTGGGTTCACCTAATATTGATTTTATTGTTCGTAGAATGATTGCTTCATCAGCTCGTGCAATAGTGAAAAGTGGTGAATATCAACTTCATAATAAAATTTATAATTATGAAGGTTTAGTAAGTTTTTTAAATGCTAATATCGGTCAGTTAGTTAAGTTTGAATTTAATTTACAAGAAATTAGTGCGATTCATGAAAGCGATTTACCAGATTATGTTTCTAATATTGTTTTAAGTGTATATCAAGAATGACTTAAGAATGCAGCCGAAAAAACATCACACGAAGAATTAGTTGATTTAAAACGTGCTACAATCCTAAGGGTTTTAGATAATAAATGACAAACTCATATCAACCGTATGGATAAATTGCGTTCAAATGTGCATTTGGTTCAATACTCGCAAAAAAATCCTTATCAAATTTATACCGATGAAGGAACTAAACTTTTTGAAGCATTACTAGATGATATAGCATACAATGTTATGTTAAGTATTTTCTCAAATCATGTTGGCAAAAAATCCCTTATTACCAAAGAAATGCTTTCAGACCCAGTATTTTTACAAGTTAAAAATAATTTTAGTTTAGATCCTTATAAAACATTGGAAGAACAAGAACAAGAGTTAGTTGATTTATATTATTCTGTTGTCAGAAGAATTGAAGAAATAAAACAGCAGGAAATGCTTGAAAATCAAAATTCGGATTTATCAAAAAACTAAAAACCTGTTTTATTAATAAAATAACGGCATTTTTTCGCTTTTTAATTATTTTATTATCTAAATATAGTAAAATTACAGAGCATTAAATATTGCAAATTAAATCTCAATATAACGAACTTTAATAAAGGAGAATAATTATGGAAAAGTGTTCATGTGGAAGAATAGGATGTAAAGGAGAATGTAAGGTAAATAAAACACATTCTCATAATGCTGTTACTTGCAAGGATGTCAAATGTCATTTAAATAAACAAACTACTGAAAAATCTATTGCTTGTCCAAATTGTGGTAAGGTAGGTTGCAAAGGTGAATGCGAACTTCAAAAAGCACATGTTTGTCCATTATGTGGTAAATTAGGTTGTCGTGGTGAATGTAAAATGAAAAAAGAAGAAGTTTGCAAACACTGTGAAAAAAAAGAGTGTAAGGGAGAATGTAAATTACAAAAATCACAAACCTGTCCACATTGTGGTAAAACAGATTGCAAAGGATTATGCAAACTTAAAAGACCTGAATCAACATGTCCAAAATGTAAAAAACCAGAATGTAAAGGAAATTGCTCAACATTAAAACCAGGTGAAACTGCAACTTTTAAAGATTTAGCTTCTGAATTTGAAAAATTCTCAGATAATTTAAAGAAAAAGTAAATTGCATACACATAGTATGCTTTTTTACTTAAATAATTATGAGAAAAGTTAATATTACACAATTAATTTTATTTATTTTGAAAGTTACTTTTATAGGTTTTGGTGGAGGCAATGCCTTAATGCCTATTATTAAAAGAGAGGCAGTTGAAAAAAGAAACTGAATTACACTTGAAGAGTTTGAAAACATTGTCATTGTTACCAATTTATTGCCAGGCGCTTCTGTTATTCAAACACTTTCATATATATCAATTCATTTATTAGGTAAATGAAAAGGAACATTAATTACACTTATAGCAATTTTACCCCATGTTTTACTTGCTTTTGCTTTTTTAATTTTAGTTAATAAAATACCAATTCAGTATGTAAGAATCCTATCAGTAGGTGTTTTAGTGGCGATTATTGCATTTTTGTTGGAATTTGCAATTAGATTTATTAAACAAGCAAATAAAGCAATTTTTATGCCTTTATGACTTACTATTTTTATCTTTGCATTTTCATATAGTTTTTTTTGTTCCGGCACCATATAACATTCCGGTAGTAGCAATTTTTTTAGTTTTATTAATATATTCAATAATTTTTTTGATTTTATGAAAAAAGAAAAAACAAATTAAATTAGGAAGAAAATAATGATTTTGGCTTTTTTAGTTGCTCTACCTTTTTTGATTTTAATTTCCTTATCAGTATTTGGTGGAGGACAAGTTTTTATGCCAATCTTTCGTTGATTATGAATGTTTTTGGCACAAAACTTTGATGCAAATATTAATGATGACGATATTAATACAATATTCACTGTTGCAAATTCTACCCCTGGTGTAGTTTCAACAAAATTTGCTTTTTTTACAGGTTATATAATAGCAAACGGACAATGATGGGGTTATTTAGCAATGTTTTTAACATACCTTATTTTTTGCTTACCTGCAATTATTATTATGGTGTTAGCAATGAAATATATTAATAAGTTCAAAACTAATACATTTGTAAAAAATATGTTAATTATTATGCGTCCAATTGTTGCTGGAATTATTTTATCTCTCGCATTACAGTTATTTTTAGCTATCTTTGTCCCTGAAGTGTCATTTAATAAATCGCTGGCTAAATATGCGATAGAAAAAAAAGAAGTGTTTTTTGTTGGATATCGAAATATATTATTAAAAATATATGTCCCGATAGGAATTTTGTTTTCATATTATCTTGCTAGGAAAAAGTTTTCATTATTTTTAATTATTGTTATAAATATAGCTATTTCATTTTTTTTGTTTGCAATTCCTTTTTCAGGCAGTTAAAAAACTTTTATCCCTAAAATATAGGCATTTTTTTGAAAAAGTATTATAATATACCTATATTTTATTTAACAAGGAGAATAAATGACAAAAAAAGATTTCTTATTGGAAGTTGCTGATAGATTAGAGACATCACCAAAAGATGTTGAAAAAGTACTTGATGCAATGGTTTTTGTTCTTAAAGAACAATTAATTGCAGAAGACACAGTTAGATTATCACACTTAGGTATTTTCTCTACAGTGGTTAAAAAACAACGTACAATAGTAAACAGATTTACAAAAGAAGAGCAAGTTGTTCCACAAAAACGTGTGATTAAATATAAACCTTCTAAATATTTAAGAGATTTAGTCGATTTAAAAGCTTAGTCATCCAGTATATTTAAAATACATGGAAATTCTAAAGAAAGTTCTTTGGAATTTTTTATTACATCATCTAATTTAATTGAATGTATACCATCTTTAAATAATTTACATAAATACCTTGTATAAATTTTAAAAAAACGATTTACATGTGAAAAAAATATAACAACAAAAGCTATCCCTCCATTTGAATTGATATTATTTAAATAATCTATTTGATGTTCTTTAAGGTTTGCTAAATCAAAGCGATCTTCGTTACAACTTTTTGCTTCAAAACACACAAAAATACCTTTATAGCAGCCGATGTAATCAACAGTACTTTTTTTGTAAATATTTGAATCTCTTACTACTAATTTCTTACCTTCCTTAGTTATTGTTTTTAATGTAACATCCAATCCTTTCTTTTCAATATAAGCAATTTTATGTCTTCAATAATAATCTATCGTTTTATTCAAAACTGATTCCAAAAACATTCCACGATTTTTATTCATATTTTATTTATAATTAAAATACATTAATGAACTAGAACAGAACATAAAATAAACTTATTTATAAAAATAATTTAAAAATACTGTAAAATACTTTAAAGGAGTTAAATGAAGAGAAAACTTATTATTGGTAATTGAAAAATGAATAAAACTTATTCAGAATCCAAGGAATTTTTTGAGAAATTTGGTGATTGATATTTTTCTAACAATGAATTATTACCAAAAAACATTGAATTTGGTATCGCTGTACCTGCTGCTAATTTATGTTCATTTGTTGTTAATACAGTTGAAAAATTTCGCTTAGCAGCACAGGATTGTTCACCATATGAATCAGGTGCTTATACAGGTGATACATCTGCGAGTATGCTTATCGATTTAGATGTATCGTATGTTATTTTAGGACATTCAGAAAGACGTAAATATCATTTTGAAACAGACGAGTTAGTAAATGTAAAAGCAAAACAAGTTATTTCATACCATTTAAAACCAATTATATGTGTTGGTGAAACATTTGAGCAATATCAGGCAGGACAAACCAAAGAAGTTATTAAAAAGCAACTTGAAGTTTCTTTAAAAGATTTAGATTTGAAAAAAGTAGTTATCGCATATGAACCAATTTGAGCTATCGGTACCGGAAAGGTTGCAACACCTGAAATAGCACAAGATATTTGTAAATATATCCACGAAATCACATCAAAAGATGTGGTAGTGCAATATGGTGGAAGTGTTACACCAAGTAATATAGCAGAATTATCTAAACAACCTGATATCAATGGATTTTTAGTTGGTGGTGCTTCATTAGAACATAAAAGTTTTATTGATTTATTGAAAAATACTAAATAAGATTGGCATAATAAGTTATGCCTTTTTTATTATAATATCATTAAAAAAATAAAAATTAACTTTGTTTTGTTATAATAGATATACTATTTTAAAATTAAGAATTTATATTGAATAAGCATAGGAGACAAATGGAAAAAGTAAATATTTTTGCTTTAGGTGGGCAAGATGAAAATGGTAAAAATTGTTATGTTTTAGACTACAACGATGATTTATATGTTGTAAATGCAGGTGTAAAAATACCAATTAACTCTAATAATGGTGTTGATACACTAATTCCTGATTTTACTTTTTTAGAAAAACATCGCAAAAAAATTCAAGGTATTTTTATTACAGATATTCGTAATGAAAGTTTTTCTGCACTTCCGTGACTTTTAATGAAAATACCAGGATTAAAAATTTATACATCTTTTATAAATAAACAAATCATCCAAGAACGCCTTAATAAATACAATATTAAAAATGATTCGTATAAATTAATTGCTCTATCAGACCGTAAGAAAATTGGAAACATACTTGTGCAACCTATCGGACTACCAGGAAGCGCTCCAGGTAACTTAGGTTTTGATTTTATTACACCAAATGGTGATTATGTGTTTATGTTTAATTATATTGAAGGTGATTTAGGAATTTTTGGTAGAACTTGATTTTTACATTTACCAAAACTTTTTAATAAACGTAAAATTAATGCATTGGTTACTGATGCAGGTAAAGATAAGGGTGGTGGTAGAGCAATTGAAAAATTATATCTACCTGATAGTGTAGAAAAAACATTTAGATTTGCAAAACCAAATACTAAAATAATAGTAGGTGGTTATAGTGAAGATATGGTATCGATGCAGCAGATTATAGAACTTGCTAATAAATATAATCGTCCAGTAATACCTTATGGAAAAGCATACGCAGATTTGTTATTTTTAATGAAGCAAATTCAAGCAAAAATAAGTCCAGATTTTAAGTTCCCCGAAATAATTGATTACAAACAAATTAGTAAGCATCCAAATGCTGTTGTGCTTGTAACTGGTGCTATTGAACGTTTATATACCCGTTTTATAAGAATTCTTAATAACGAAGATGTATATTTAAAAATAGATTCAAATGATAGTGTAATTATGATTGCTCCTCCAGTTAACGGTCTTGAATCGCTTGCAGCTGTAACATTAGATGAAATTGCAAAAAGGACATCAAATTTAGTTGATATTTCTGAAAAAGAATATTTTTATTGTCGTCCGAGTAAAGAAGATGTATTTAATTTGGTTAAGAATCTTAAACCCACTGTTTTACTACCTGCTCAAGGGTTGTATCGTTATTTAGTAGATTTAGTTACATACATAAAAGAAGATAAAAATTTAGCAAAAGAAGTTAATCCGATTGTTTTATTAAACGGAAAAGTTGCACATTTTGCATATGGAAAATTAATTTCACATAATGGTAAAATTAAAGATGTTGGAGATACCATTATAGATGGTTTTGGTGTCGGGGATATTTCATCAGAAGTTTTAGCAGAACGTGAAGTTTTAGGTCGCGAAGGTGTAATTATTATTAATTCGCTTTATTCAGCAAAAACCAAGAAAATTATTGGACAATTACATATCAATTATGTAGGTGTTATCGATGTGCAAGAGCAACCAAGAATAAATGATTTGATTAAAGATACAATTATTGAAATTATTAATACCAAAACTTTTACTACAATGCGTGAATTCAATGAAAAAGTCAGAAAAACAGTAAGAAAAAGAATCTTTAAAATAACCGATAAAGATCCAATGATCGCTTTTTCACTAACAACTATATAATATGAAAAAAAGTAAATTATTTAATTCGCTAGGTTTAAAATTCATTGAATTTTTACCTAGCAACCATATTACTTTAGAAAAAAAACTCAAAATTTGAAAGTTAATTTTAATTTTGAGTTTTTACCTTATAAGTCTGCTTTTTTGTGCTTTATATGTATCAAAAATTTTACCTAATTGACTGCAATGAACATATTTATATACATATGGGCTTTTATTTGGAAATAGCATCTTTTTTGCATTATTGTTTGGATTTTTAGCGATATTAGTATGAATTTTTACTTTATTTACTAAAAAGAAAGCTATCAGTTGAACATCTCGTGTGAATAAAATAGATTTTGTTGCATTTAAAAATTGAATGTTGAAAATTTTACTATTTCTCTTTTTGTTTTTTGTTATCTTAACTCATTTAATCCTGCATTATATATACAATCATGATGTAGAATTTAACACAAAGCTTCCTGCACATATTTTTAAAAACGGTTGATATGCAAAATTTATGACATCGAAACAAAAAGTAACTATTGAGGATATTTCAATTTATAATAATGTTGGGGTTGTTTTTGATACACTTATTAATTTGTTTTATTTACCTACATTATCAAGTTTATTAGTAATTTTATTATTAATAGGTATAGTCGTTTTTTTGTGTTTATATATCCTTGATATCAAGTTAATTATCAAGAAAAATAAGTGAAATATTCAGCAATATAAGAAATTTATAAATTCGCATAAAAGTTTTTATTTATCAACTACTCATTTTGAAAAATATCTTGATTTTTTATTTAAAGCAGCAAAATTTTATGATATAGATTACAAAAAAACATCTTTTAAATTACTAGAAAAGAGTATACTATCAAGAGTTGATGAGCAAATAGTGAATCAACTGCTTAAAAATGCTGTTGAAACTTCAATAATTCAACAACAACAAAATGAAGATTTCTTAGATGAACTAGATAAATTAGATTTTAATTAAAGGAGTTATTATGTTTGACAAATTATTATGAGATGATGCTAAAAAACTTATTGAAAGCAAGCAAAAAGATGATTTAACATTCTTGATTTTCACAACAGGTTGATGTGGAGACTGTAAAATGATGAAACCTACCTTGGATCGCATCGCAAAAAAATATGAAAAAACTAAGGTACAATTCATTCATGTGGATGCTGAAGAAGCAAAATTATTTAGAAACCCAGATACAGAATGAAAAGTGCTAAAGGTTCCTACAATGATTTTATTAAACGGTACTGAAATAGTTGAAAAAGCATTTGAATATGTTCCAGAAGAAGTGCTTTCAGAGTGAATAGAAAACAGAATTTCATAGTTGATACACCAACATCCGTTGTTAGAAAAAATACAGGATTTTTGATTTCTGTATTTTTATTTTTGCTTTATAATTGAAAAGCAACTATAACATTGATCTATAAGGTTGCTTAATCGTCATTGTTGTTGAGGACGGTTGAGGTTTTTATAGGGAGTTATGTTCAAAAATCGAACAAGGAGACAACATTTAATGAGTAAATTAAACATCAAAGTTAAAGGGTTTGACCAAGCATTAGTTGATTTAGCAGCAAAGAAATTATTTTTGTTAGCTAAAGAAGAAAAAGCTGATGTTAGTGGTCCAATTCCGCTTCCAACTAAAAGAGATGAAGTTACTATTTTAAGATCTGTTCACATCAACAAAACTAGTCGTGAACAATTTGAAAGTAGAACACACCAAAGATTAGTTGTAATCAAGAACCCTTCAGCACAACTAACCGATAAAATTAATCGTTTAGATTTACCTGCTGGTGTGCTTTTACAAGTAAAAGTTCAAAAATAATTTAATTAAGGAGATCGAATGAAAGGAATCTTAGGACGTAAAGTTGGTATGACTCAAATCTTTACTGAAACAGGTGCTAGTGTACCAGTTACAGTAGTGGAAGTTCAACCAAATGTTGTGTCTAAGGTGCTTACTGTAGAAAAAGACGGTTATGTAGCGACTCAATTAGCAGTTTTTGATAAAAAGTCAAGTCGTAGCAACAAACCACTTACAGGACACTTTAAAAATGCAAACACAACACCTAAGCGCTTCGTAAAAGAAGTTCGTAATATGTCAGGTTATGAACTTGGACAAACAATCACAGTTGACATTTTTAAATCAGGTGAATTAGTAGATGTAACCGGTATCTCAAAAGGTAAAGGTTTTGCAGGAACTATTAAACGTCACAACCAAGCTATTGGGCCTAAATCTCACGGTGGTGGTGGTGGTTCACAACCAGTAAGACAAACAGGTTCACTTGGAGATATTTCAGGTAACAGAGTTTTTAAAGGCATGACAATGCCGGGTCATTTAGGACATGCAAAAACAACAGTGCAAAACTTAGAAGTTATTAAAGTTGATACTGATAATAATATTTTATTAGTAAAAGGTTCAATTCCAGGCCCTAAAAAATCATTTGTTATGATTCGTAAAGCAGTAAAAGGATTACCAGATCATAAAGAAGTTAAATTAGTTAATGTAGCAGAAGTGCAATTAATGAATGAATTAATCGAACATGCTAAAAAATATAATATTGAGGTTTCTGTGGGTATGACATCTGTGCAACTTAAGGCATTGATTGATGAAGCAGAGGCTAAGGAAGGAGAAAAATAGTTATGGCTGAAACTAAAAGCAAAAAAACTGAAAACACAAAACCTGTAACTAAAAAAACTCCAGCTGAAAAAGTAGCAAATAAGCCTGCTTCTAAATCAACTTCAAAGAAAACAAATTCAGATGCTAAAAAAACAAATATAAACAAAGAAGTTAAATCTACCAATGAAACATCAAAGCAAACAAAAACAACTTCCAAATCTGCTCCTAAGTCAGCAAAGATTTCTGTTGTAAAAGAAACTGTTGTTAAAAAAGACTTTTATGCACAATTACCAAAATCACTTTTTGGTTCTGAAAAAATTTACACCCAAGCAGTTTTTGATACCATTTTATCTGAAAGAGCATCAAGAAGACAGGGCACACACCAAGTTAAAAACCGTGCTCAAGTAAGCGGAAGTGGTAAAAAACCATGAAGACAAAAAGGGACAGGAAGAGCTCGTCATAGTTCAACCAGATCACCAATTTGAGTAGGTGGTGGTAGAGCATTTGGACCACAAGCAAACAAAAACTATTCACTTAAAGTTAATAAGAAAGTTAAATTTGCAGCATTTGTTTCTGCACTAACCTTATTAGCAAATGATAAAGCAGTTATTATTAACGATTTATCATTAGATGCAATCAAAACTAAAGCATTAGTTGCAAAATTAAAGGAATTAGAAGTAGATCACTTAAAACGTATATTAATCGTTACTGAAAGTCCTATTGTATATAAATCTGCTGCGAACTTGCAAAATGTTTCAACATCAAAAGCAAACTCTTTATCAGTTGAACAATTAATTGGAGCAGATGTATTAATCGTTTCAAATGAAAGTCTTAAATTGCTAGAAAGTAGAGTTAAATAATGGAATTAACTAAAGTTATTAAAGCACCTATTCTTTCAGAAAAAACAGATATTTTAAGAACAAAAAACAATATATATGTTTTTAAGGTTGATTATGCTGCAAATAAATACCAAATAAAAGAAGCAATTGAAACAATTTTTCAAGTAGAAGTTGAAAGTGTAAATACAATAAAAGTTAATAAAAAAGCAAAGAATGTAGGACGTTATCATGGTTTCACTAATCGTTATAAGAAAGCAATGGTTACCTTAAAAGATGGACAAACCATGAACTACTTGCCTAACGAAAGTGAATTAAAAGCAGATGATAATTCACAACAAAAAGTAGAAGAAAAAGCAGCAAAGGCTAAAAAATCAGCCGATGTTGAAGCAAAAGTAGCACAAAAATTAGCTGCTAAAAAAACAGTAGCAACTAAAACTGCTTCAGTTGCTAAGAAAACTACCACAAAACGTAAAATCGGTGGTGAATAATCTTCTTATAATTAATGAATGGGAATGATATTCATTAATTTATTAAGTTTACAGAGCGGAAATTACTGCTTAAAAGAAAGATCCGCAACTATTTTTAAGCAAGGAGACAAAATAAATGGCATTAAAACATTATAAGCCAACTACCAATGGTCGTAGAAATATGTCTTCATTAGATTTTAAAACAAATCTTTCAGGTCATGAACCAGAAAAATCATTGTTGGTAAATTTAAAAAACCATGCTGGTCGTAACAATCAAGGAAAGATCACTGTTAGACATCGTGGAGGACGTGTTAAAAGATTCTACAGAATCATTGATTTTAAACGTAACAAAGATGATATCCCTGCTATCGTTAAAACAATCGAATACGACCCAAACAGATCGGCAAATATTTGTTTGTTAGCGTATGCAGACGGAGAAAAAAGATATATTTTAGCACCTAAAGGGATTGTTTTAGGTCAAAAAGTTCTCTCAGGAGAAAATGTTGATATTGTAGTAGGGAATGCACTACCATTAGCATTTATCCCAGAGGGTACATTCGTGCATAACATTGAAATGCAACCAGGAGGGGGAGGTATTATTGCTCGTAGTGCAGGTACTTCTGCACAAATTCTTGGTAAGGATGATGATGGAAAATATGTAGTGTTAAAACTTAAATCAGGTGAAACACGTCGTATTTTAGCTCGTTGTCGTGCTACAGTTGGTGTAGTAGGTAACGAAGAACATTTACTTGTTAATGTTGGTAAAGCTGGAATCAATAGACATAAAGGAATTAGACCTACCGTACGTGGTTCAGTAATGAACCCAGTAGACCACCCACATGGGGGAGGGGAAGGAAAACAACCAGTTGGTCGTAAAGCTCCACTTACTCCTTGAGGTAAAAAAGCACTTGGTGTGAAAACCAGAAAAACAAAGAAATCTTCAAATAAACTTATTTTAAGAAGAAGAAAGGATGCTAAATAATGTCACGTAGTTTGAAAAAAGGACCTTTTGCAGACGATCACTTACTTAAAAAAGTTGATGCAATCGTTGAAGGAAAAGCACCTAAAAAACCAATCAAGACATGATCAAGAAGATCAACAATTTTCCCTAGTTTCGTTGGATTAACATTTGCAGTTCATAACGGAAAATCATTTATCGAAGTATATGTAACCGATGATATGGTAGGACACAAACTTGGAGAATTCTCTCCAACTCGTACTTTTTCAGGTCACGGCGCAGATAAAGGTAAGAAGAAATAATGGCACAACAAGCTATAGCAAGTGTTAAACTTCAAAGAGTAAGTAGTTCAAAAGCAAAATTAGTGGCTAATTTATTTAGAGGAAAAGATGTTTCAATTGCTTTAGGGCTTTTAAGAAACACATCAAAAAAATCAGCACCAATTTTTATGAAGCTACTTAACTCAGCAATTGCAAATGCAACTAACAACCACGGAATGAATGCATCGAAATTATTTGTTAAAGAAGTTTATGTCAATGAAGGACCAACTCTTAAAAGATTTCAACCAAGAAGCCAAGGTCGTGCTTATTCAATTTTTAAACGCACATCAAACCTTAAAATTGTTTTAGAGGAGAGAAACTAATGGGACAAAAAGTTAATCCAAATGGGTTCCGTTATGGAATTACTAAGGCACACAATACAGTATGATTTGCTGAAAAAGCAAATTATGGTGATTATTTAGTTGAGGATGCTAAAATCTATAAGTTTTTCGATAAATTAGTGCGTCAATATCAAATTGGTAGAGTTCAAATTAAAAGAAATAAAGATAATAAAGTTACTGTATTCTTGCACACTGCAAAACCAGCAGCAGTTTTAGGTCAAGAAGGTAAAAACATCCAAGAACTTACATTAAAGGTTCAAAAATTCGTAAAAAACAAACACTTGAACCTTAGAATTCAAGTTGTTGAACTTAAAAAACCAGATTTAAATGCAAGATTATTAGCAGAAATGATTGCTACTAAGCTTGAAAATCGTGACAGTTTCCGTCAAGCACAAAAAATAGCAATGCGTGCTGCTTTAAAATCTGGAGCCAAAGGTGTTAAGACAATGGTATCAGGACGTTTAAATGGTGTTGATATGGCTCGTACAGAAGGTTATTCTGATGGAGAAATGCGTCTTCATACTTTAAGACAAAATGTTGACTATGCAACAGCAACTGCTCGCACTACTTATGGAGCAATTGGGGTTAAGGTTTGAATTTCACTTGGTGAAATTTTGGAAGGAGATGATAAATATGCTTCAACCAAAAAGAACTAAATATCGTAAACCATTTGTGGTTCAGCATGACAAACGTAAGGCAACCAAAGGAAACACAGTGAATTTTGGTGAATATGGTTTACAAGCAGTTACATCTGCATGAGTAACTGCACGTCAAATTGAGTCAGCTCGTATTGCTGCTACTCGTAGAATGGGTCGTGAAGGACAAGTTATTATTCGTATTTTCCCTCACTTTTCAAAAACTTCTAAACCAATTGGAGTTCGTATGGGTTCAGGAAAAGGAGCTCCTGAACTATGATATACAGCAGTTAAAATTAATACAATGATGTTTGAGGTAAGTGGAGTTTCTGAAGAAGTGGCTCGCGATGCCCTTCGTTTAGCTGGACATAAATTACCAGTTAAATGAAAAATTGTTAAAAAAGAAGGAGTACAATAATGCTTTTTAAAGATTTACAAAAGAAGTCAAAGCAAGAATTACAAGAATTAGTGCTTAAATTAAAAGCAGAATTATTCACTCTTAGATACCGTAATGTTACTGGTGATTTGAAAGAAACACACAAAATTAAAGTTTTAAGAACTGATATTGCAAAAGCACTCACAGCATTAAACCAAAAAAAGGATACAAAATAATATGGAACGAAATACTAGAAAAACATTAACAGGAACAGTTGTTTCGGCGGGGAAAACTGCTAAAACCATTATTGTTGCTGTTGATACTTTTAAAAAGCACCCACTTTATGCAAAACGTTTTAAATCTACTAAAAGATTTGCAGTACATGATGAAAATCATCAAGCAGCATTAAATGATGTGGTAGTTATTATGGAAACTAGACCGCTTTCTAAAACTAAACACTTCAGATTGGTTTCAATTAAAGAGAAAGCCTTAGAAGGAAATAAATAATGCTAATTGAATTATCAAAAGCAAATGTTGCTGATAACTCAGGTGCAAAAGAAATCGGTGTAATTCGTATTTTAGGTGGGGCAAAGAAAAAAGTTGCTAATATCGGTGATATAATCGTGTGTTCTGTAAAAAAAGCTATTCCTACTGGAATGGTAAAGGAAGGTCAAGTTGTGAAAGCGGTTGTAGTTCGTTCAAGATACGGAATACACCGTAATAATGGTTCATATATTCGTTTTGATGATAATGCTGTAGTACTTTTAAAAGAAGATTTAACACCAAGAGGAACACGGGTATTTGGACCAGTTGCTCGTGAATTGCGTGACAAGTTTCCAAAAATAGTTTCATTAGCACCAGAAGTTTTATAAGGAGTTGATTTATGTCAAAAATTAAGTTCAAAAGAAATGATCCAGTTATAGTTATTGCTGGAAGCGAAAAAGGTAAAACTGGAACTATTGAAAAAGTATTACATTCACAAAACCGTGTTATCATCAAAGATGTTAATATTGTAACTAAACACAACAAACCTAGCCAAAAAAATCAAGACGGTTCAATTAAAGAGATGGCTGCTCCAATTCATGTATCAAATGTTGCTTATTTAGCAAAAAAAGCCACAAAATCACAACCAAATATTGCTTCAAAACTTGGATACAGAATTAATAAAGATGGTAAAAAAGTAAGATTTGTTAAAAAAACCAATAAGGATATTAATTAATTATGCTAAAAGATGTTTATGTTAAAAAAGCAGTTCCTGCTTTAAAAGAAAAATACCAATACTCATCAATAATGCAAGTTCCAAGAATAGAAAAAATCGTATTGAATATGACTGCAGGTAAAGAGGTTTCAAACTCAAAAGCAATCGAAGAAGTTTTAAACGAATTAACCATTATTTCAGGACAAAAACCATTCCAAACCAAAGCTAAAAAGTCAAATGCTTCATGAAAGCTTCGTGAAGGGATGCCTATGGGTGGTAAAGTTACTTTACGCAGAGGTCGTATGTGAGACTTTTTAGAAAAATTAATTCATGTTGCGATGCCACGGATTCGCGATTTCCGTGGGGCAAATCCTAGAGCATTTGATGGAAGAGGAAACTTTGCTTTAGGGATTAAAGAGGAAATTATTTTCCCAGAAATTGAATTTGATAAAATTCGTCGCATTAAAGGACTTGATGTCCTAATCGTAACTACAGCAAACACAGATGCAGAAGCACGTAGTTTATTAGAATTACTAGGTGTACCATTCGAGAAAAAAGGAGCTAAATAATGGCGAGAAAAGCATTAATTGTTAAAGCAAAACGTCATCCTAAATTCTCATCACGTGCTTATACACGTTGTGAATTATGTGGACGTCCACATGCGGTTTTAAGAAAATATAAAGTATGTCGTATCTGCTTTAGAACCTTAGCACATGAAGGTAAAATTCCAGGTATGAAGAAAGCGAGTTGATAATTATGTTTATAACAGATCCTATTTCAGATTTAGTGGTTCGTATTAAAAATGCCAACGCGCGTAGACATAAAACCGTTTCAATTCCTTTTTCTAAGAAAAAAGAAGCAATTGTAAAACTTTTTGAATCACAAGGATACATTGCTTCTTATGCAGTTGAAGGTGAAGGTATAGATAAGCAAATTGTAGTTACATTAAAATATAAAAAAGGACAATCAGCGATTGTTGGGATTAAAAGGGTTTCGAAACCTGGTTTACGTGTGTATGTTAAATCAGATGAAATTCCTTCTATTATTTCAGGTTATGGTACTGTAATTATTTCTACATCTAAAGGTTTAATGACTGGAAAAGAAGCAAGAAAGGAAAATGTAGGTGGTGAAATTATTGCCTACATTTGATAAGGTTTAGGATATGTCTCGTGTTGGAAATCGTGTTTTAACTATTCCTGCAGGGGTAACCTTTAAAATGGATGCTGATGTTGTTACTATCAGTGGTCCATTAGGAACTTTATCAAGAAAATTCAGTCCACTTATTTCAATTCATGTTGATGGGAATAAAGTATCAACCGTTCGTGCGAACGAAGAAAAAATTACTAAACAACTACACGGAACCACCAATGCACATATTGCAAATATGTTATTAGGAGTTTCAAAAGGATTTCAAAAAGATCTTGAAATTAAGGGTGTTGGATACAAAGCAGTTTTAACAGGAAATAAGCTAGATGTATCAGCTGGATACAGTCATATTGTTTCATTAACAGTTCCAGCAGATGTTAAAGTTGTAGTTAGTCCTAAACAAACCGAAGTTTCAGTTTTAGGTATTGACAAGCAAAGTGTTGGGCATTTTGCATCAGTAATTCGTGCAGTAAGAACCCCAAGTGTATATTCAGGTAAGGGGATTTCATATAAAGGTGAAAAAATTAGACGTAAGGAAGGGAAAACTGCTTCTAAATAGTAAGCAGCAAATATGGCGAAATTATCAAGAAATCAAGCACGTAAACTTAAGCATAATCGTGCCCGTCATTACATTGTTGGTAGTGCAAGCAAACCACGTTTAAATGTTTTTAAATCACACCAAAACTTATATGCGCAACTAATCGATGATTCAAAAAGAGTTACATTAGCATCAGCATCCACTTTATCTTTACCAGGATATGGTGGAAATATTACTGCTGCAAGTAAATTAGGTGATTTAATGGGAGAAAAAATCTTAAAACTTAATCTTTCAGAAGTTGTTTTTGATCGTGGTGGATATTTATATCACGGAAGAATCAAAGCATTTGCAGATGCAGTTAGAGCAAAAGGAGTTAAATTCTAGTTATGGAAAACCAAAAAGAAAATAAAGAACCTAAAAAAGATTATAAGGTTGTCAGACCAACAACCGGAACTAAGGAAGTTAGACCTCGCAGAAATATTAACCACAAGCCATCAAACTCATCAGAACAAAAACCAGTTCATACAAATGCAACTGACAGACCAAACCGTGGGTCAAAAACAGAAAACCGTTTTAAAAAACCAGCAAACCGTGACAATCGTCGCAATAAAGAAGTTTCTGAATACAGCGAAAAAGTAATCGATATTGCTCGTGTTACCAAAGTTGTTAAAGGTGGAAGAAGATTTAGTTTCTCTGCTTTTGTGGTAATAGGGAATAAAAAAGGTAGTGTAGGTTATGGACACGGAAAAGCTAATGAAGTTCCAGATGCCATTAAAAAAGCAATTAAAGATGCGAAAAACAACCTTATTTCAGTTCCTTTTGATTCAAAATCACCTACTATCCCACATGAAGTCTATGCTAAATTCTTAGCATCAAAGGTTATGCTAAAACCTGCCTCTAAAGGGAAAGGATTGATTGCTTCAGGTACAGTGCGTGCTGTCGCAGAATTAGCAGGTTATTCAGATATTGTTACTAAAACATATGGTTCTCGTTCAAAGACTAACACTGTTAAAGCAACCGTTAAAGCACTTAGACAACTTAGAACACCAGAACAAATAGCTGAAATCAGAAATAAAGATGTAAAGGACTTAAGATAATGTCAATTAAATTACATACTCTTAAAGCAACAGAAGGTTCAAGACCAAGCAAGCACCGTAAAGGTCGTGGACATGCTGCTGGTAAAGGAAAACAAGCTGGTAAAGGTCAATCAGGACAAAACAAGCGCAAAGGACATAGGTTAGGATTTGAAGGGGGACAAACTCCGTGATTCCGTCGTTTAGGAAAACGCGGATTTACTAATGTAAACCATATTGAATACCAAATCATTAACCTTGATCAACTGCAAACACATTATGAAAATAACTCAGAAGTTACTATTGAATCATTATTTAAAAAAGGATTAGTAAAAAGAAATCTACCTATTAAACTCTTAGCGAAAGGAACATTAAGCAAAAACTTAACTGTAACTGTTAATAAAGCTTCGCAAGCAGCAAAAGAAGCTGTCAAAGCTAATGGTGGAAAAGTAGTTGAATTATAATAACATAAAACTAATACATTAAATGTATTAGTTTTTTTATTATCAAACTCTTGCATACAAAATAAAGCAAAATAAAAATAAAAAAATAAGTTATTAATACCATAAAAATAGTATAATAGGATAGCATACATTTTAAAGGAGTTTTATATGAAAGCAACAAAAGTTATTTTAGTTGGTGCCGGAGCAGTTGGTGCTTCATTCTTATATTCAGCAATTAATCAAGGATTAGCTGCTAAATATGGTATTATAGACAAATTCGATGGACCAAGAGACGGAAATGTTTTAGATTTAGAAGATGTTATTGTTCCATCAGTTCGTAAATTTGAAGTTTTTGCAGCAAGTTATACTGATGCAAAAGATGCAGATGTAGTAGTTATTACAGCAGGAAGACCACAAGTGCCAGGTGAAACTAGATTACAAATGGTTCAAGATAATGCTCTTATTATGAGAGATATCGCTAAACAAATTAAGGAAAGTGGATTCCAAGGAATTACTCTTATTGCATCAAATCCAGTTGATGTAATGACATATGTATATATGAAAGAAACAGGATTTGATCCTAAAAAAGTTATTGGATCAGGAACAATCCTTGATACTTCAAGACTGAAACAATTACTTTCAAAGAAAACAGGTGTTTCAACCAACAATATTGAAGCATTTGTGCTTGGAGAACATGGGGATTCATCACTTGTAAACTTCTCAACATTTAAAATTGCCGGATTACCTTTCTCAGAATTTGAAGCAAAAACAGGAATTAATGCTTCAAACTACATCGAAGAACTTGAAAAACCTGTTTATACCAAAGCGTATAAAATTATTGAAAGAAAAAGAGCAACTTATTATGGAATAGGTGCTTGTTTAGCACAAATTCTTAGATACATCCAAGAAGATGCAAATGCTGTATTACCACTAGGAGTATTATTAAATGGAGAATACGAAACTAGTGATGTTGTAATTGGTGTTCCAGCAGTTGTTGGAAGTCAAGGAATTAAGCAAATTGTGCAAATTAAATTAAACGATAAAGAAAAAGAAAAATTTGCTAGATCAGTAGGAATTATTAAAGCTGCAATTAAGTCAGTAATGTAATAACACATATATACAGGTGAGTAAATCACCTGTTTTTTTATAATCTTAGGAATAAAAGAAAGAAAAAACGAAGTAAAAAACTTCGTTATATTATTTTATTTAGCTAAGAAATTAATAAACTTAATAAACTCTTTTGCTAATTTTGTAGAATCTTTATGTTTGTTTTCTTTAATGATTAAATAAAGAATTAGTAGTGAAGCATATTTATCTCTTTGATCAATTGGATAATCAACTAATAAATCCTTAAATTCATTTAGTTGTTTTTCTAATTCATCTTTATCTTTTGGTAAGATTTCAGCCATATGTCTACTTGCATATGCTTTCTTTTCTTGTTCTAATGCAGTCTTTTCAAATTCCTTTTGAATATCTTCTTCAGTTGATTTTACAAGATGGAAGTATTCTTTCTTTTTAATTCCATATTGCTTTAAATTCTTATCAAAATCTTCTTGTAGTTTTTTAATAGCATCTTCTAATAAATTTGGGTGGACAACAGGGTTAGCAATTTCTAACATTTCATTTATGATATCTTTTTCAAAATTATGAATCGATGTTATAAAATGTTCTTTTAATTTTTTGTTGAATACTAAATCTAGATATTGATCTTTTGTTTGAACATTTTCACCCAAATTGTATCCTTTAACAATTTCATCTGTTATTTCTTTTTGCACTAAGCGAGTAATAGAATTAATTTTAACTTCAAAAATTGCTTCTTTGTTTTGGTATTCTTTTACGAAGTATGAACCAGGAAATGTTACTTTTATATCACCTTTTCATCCTGTTGTTTTACCAACTAATTGGTCTTCAAATCCAGGTATAAAAGTATTTGATCCTAATACTAAATCAACACCTTCTGCTTCACCACCTTCGAAAGGTTCATCATCAATAAATCCTTTAAAATCAATATTTACTGTATCAGTAAGTTTTGACTTTACTTTTGGATCACTAACTACTTCTTTAATAGCTGTTTCTTTATAAAACTCTTCAATAATTTGTTTCTTATCTTTTTCACCTGATTTAGGAAGTTTAATTTTTGCTTTTAAATTCTTTAAATCTACTTTTGAAAAATCAGGTCACATAGGAAAATGATAAGAAATCTCTAAACTACCATCTTTTTGAGGGTTAACATCTAGTGAATATTTTGAAAGTGCTTTAATTTTTTTGTCATCTAAGTATTTTACAACATCGTTGAAACTTGAGTGAAGAAATGAATCAACAGTTTTTCGTGAAATAGCATTTGTGTCTAAATATGCTTCTAATTTCTCGCGCGGTGCTTTTCCAGGACGGTAACCAGGAACCTTTACCTTTTTTAAAGCTTCATTAAAATAAAAGTCATTTTTCTTTTTTACTTCATCAGTAGGAATTAAAACCTTAATTGTATATTCAGCTAATTCTTTATGCTCTTGGTGTTTAATCATTTGTTCTCCTTACATAATATATTATTATATTTTACCTTATTTTCTGTGATTTTAAAACTATATCTTTATTAATTATGAATTCAAACAAAAAAATAAAAAAATATTTGGTATTTTAAAAAAAATCTGTATTATATTACCAGTAGCCATAGCAAGTGGAATCACCTGATACCATTCCGAACTCAGTAGTTAAGCCACTTTACGCCGACGATAGCCTAACGGTCAAAATAGGAAGCTGCTTTTTTATATCGATTTTTCAATATTTATATAAGGCAGTTCCAGATTATCAATTTTAATTGTTTTATAATAATTAATATTTATATTTGAAATAGTGTATAGTTTCGTTTTTTTATCTAAAAAATCATAATAAACAAAAACTCATGTATCAGGATTTTTATCATATATATAATCAAATAACTTTGGCAATATACAAAAATTACCATCGTTTATTTTTTTTAATAATTTTATAGAATTTTTTGAATTAGCTTTTATATTATTGCTTTGTATCAGGATATTTAGATAAATATATTCATTATTTATTTTAATTTGTGGGATAAAAATATTTTTTTCATTTAAATTTAAATTTAATGGTAATCCAGATTCTTTCAGTTTTATTAGTGTGTTATAAGTAATAATTGTTTCTATATCATCAAAAGGTAGATTTCCATTTTTAGCTTGCTTTAAGCTCTCACCAAATAAAGAATAAACAAATCTAAATTGATAAGCTAGCTCATTAAAAGCGATTATAGTTTTTTTGTCATTAAAAATATTCATAAATTAATTATACTAAATCATAATAATATTTTCATGAGATATTTTTTCATAGGATTTTCTAGAAAAAGAAGAAATATGGAAATTTTGTGAAAATTTCAAATAACAAGGAAAGTAAAATATGTAAAATTCTCACATTTCTTTGCAAAAAAAAAAAAAAAAAACATAAAATAACTATTTATGTTATATTTCATTACTAATTTCGATATAACATACAATTTCACATTGATTATGAAATTGAGAAAGAAGGATAATATGAAATTTAAAAAGAAACTTTTAGCATACTTATCGGCATCAGGGGTTACTTTAACAACTGTCGCTGCTGTTGCTGTTTCATGTGGTGCAGGTAAAACTCAAGCACCTGCAAAAGAACAAAAAATAACAGATCAATCAATTAATGTTACTGAATATGGTGTAGCACCTGCTAAAGCAGATATAAAAGTTATTTATTTAAAGCACCCTGCTGCTAGAAGTGAAAACTATATGTCAAAGAATGGTTCATTTGTCTTTGTTCTCCACGACCAACCACTTGTCGGAATTAAAGGTGATTGAGTTGCTATTGCAGCAGAAGTTAAATCACTTGATGATAATAGTCTTGTAAAAGACGGAGACATTAAGGCAGCATATGCTAGTGTTGATGTAAATCAAGATCCACTTAAAGAAGGACAATATCCACTTTTATTTAAATGAGATAAAGATAATGATAATGCATTAATACCAAATAAATTTTATTCATTTGCTTTTTATAAAAAAGACGGAAGTGAAAAAATTCTTTTCTCTGTTGAAAATATGAATAAAAACCTTAATACATTTTCAACTACTCCAATAGATAAACCACAAAGACAAATAGACTATAGCAAAATAGCAGTTCCAACTGATTTATCAACCATCTCATCTGGACAACTTGAATGAATAAAAATGCATAATTTTTCACAATTTCAAGCGATTATGCAAGTATTAAAACCTTTGCCTGATAATTGAATTTTTGGACAACCAGGAAATGAATCGGATATCAAAGAAACCGAAAGTACATTACCACCAATAAAAAATCAACCAAAACCTATACCTGAAAAAGATTATAGTAGTGTTGCGATTCCTGCAAATGTTTCTGATATAACAACTGAACATTTAAATTGATTACAAAAACACGATGTTCAAAAATATTTAGCAATTAGAGATGCATTAGGATTAGGGAGGGGATTAAATAGTTGAATTTTCGGTTACCCACCAAGAGACCCAAGTAAAAAGCTGCCTGAAAATCTATCAACATTATCTCCTGAACAACTTGAACATATTAAGAAAACAAATTATAATTTATGAGTAACAATTATGAGAGGTAATGGTAAAGCAGATGCTGTTATAACATATAAAGGTGGAAAAAAAGACGAAAAGAAAGAAACAAAAGCAACTACAACTAGCTCTGCATCAGGATCATCGAGCACTACAACAACCCAAAAAACAAAGTAAAAAATATAAAATTATGCAACTATATACAAAATAAAGTTGCATAATTTTATTTACTAACAAGTTTATAATCATATTATTAATACTATACAATTTTAAGAACATATGATATATAGGTGGATAAATACAAATATAGCATTACCAAATCGCTGCAAAAAATACATTTTTTTTGCTATAATATATTAAAAACTTTTATATAAGAAACAAAATTGAGGTAAAAATGGCAAAGAGAAAAAAGACATTTTTTGAACGCTTAACCGAACTTAATGATTCGTATGAAGATAAGCAAAAACTTATCAAAACTAATCGCCGCAAAAGAAATTGAATTAATTTTGGGATTTTAGGTTCGCTAGGGGTGATTATTATTGCTGCTATTGCTATACCGTTAGGTATAAGCGTTAACCGAATTGATTATGTGCAGGCACAAGCAAAAAATGCAGCGGCATTCAAATTCTTTAATACTAATGATAAATCAAAGATTACTACTGAAATGAATGTAGGTGATTTGGAAAATGCATTAGAAAGTAATAAAGAAGCAAATGATAAACAAATTGATGATATTTACCGTCAAGCAGTATTTTATTTTTATGATCAAGAGCAAAAAGCAGTTGATGAATATCGCCAAATTTATAATGCATCATTATTACCTGGTGAAAATCCTAAAGTAGCGAGTGATTTAAAATCATTAGCAATAATCCGTTCAGAAAAACGCAAAGCAATTAATGCAGAATTCGAAAGTACCCGTCAATCATTTCAACCCAATACTTATTTAGATGCTTGAAATAAAAAGTTGCAAACAGAGTATGGTAATTCTAAAAACATTGATGAAGCAGTCGAATATGCAACATTTAAGGAAGTTGAAACTGAAGCCAAACGTCGTTTTACAATTGAAACTAAAATTATTTCTGCAAGTGCATTAAACCGTAAGGCACAAAGAGATATCCCACATTTTGATGCAAACGGAAATAAATTGCAGGATTTGCTTTATAAACAAGGTGATAATGTAGTCCCATACTTAAAAGAAAATGTTACATACTTTCGACCCGATGCTAATTCAAGTTCTATTATTTTATTTACAACCAAATCATTTATTCAAGACAAAATTGATCCAAGTGCTTTAGTGGCAAAATATTTTGCAAAAAATGATATTCATATTACAACCTCAATTTTACTTCCAGGTGTAGCAAACAAAGATTTATTGCTCCCGTTTTCTTTTGATAAAGATGGTGCAAAGGATAAACTTATTAATATCTTAAGATATACCAGTGTAAAAACAGCAGATGGTAGTCCAATTCTTAAAGCAAATATAGATTACCTTAATAATTTTGTAGATATTCCTACTTTATATGGAATCAGTAAGTCAAATTCAGATGTTCCAAGTAAGCAGCAATTTCAATTTGCCTTAGATAACTTAACATTAACTAAATCAAACACATTAGCAACAAATGGTATAACATCGTTTTCTGATTTAGTTAACTTGGATGTAAATCAAGCACTAGCAACACAAACCCAAGGAATTTTTGAACAACAAGCTAATGCTAACAAAACATCTGTTGTATTACCTCAAATTGATTTATCAACTATTTACCAATTACCAAAAGGATTTAATCCACAACTTGAATCATTGATTCAATCTGATTTAGATAAAGCAAAAACAATTTCAGAATCAAAAGATAAAAGCAAAATTCAAGAATTTTCTGAGTTAGTAAATAATGTAAATACTAATATAAAACGACTAATAGATTCGCTAACAAGTGATCAATTTAGCATTTATATCAAAGATACTTTTAACAAAGCATTCGCAGTAAATATCGATGACAGTAATAAACGTTTAGCGTTTGCATATAGCATCAAAAACAAACCTAATTTTTATCTTATCCCTACTGATAAAGGATTAATGTTATTTTCAGATTATAAAATTTCAAAAGATAACTATAACAATTTTATTAAAAGTGACTTATTAAACTTATTAGCAGGCAATAACACAAATTTACATATTACAGATAAATTAAGTGCAAGTATTTCAAAAGAAGATTTTTTACTTAATGCACTTTCTGATCCAAAATTTGTTGCAACAGTATTAAATACAAAGAACCCAAATTCATTAACTAACACTGATTATACACAAAGTGATATCACAAATGTAGAATCAAGGATAAAGGTGATAGATAATGGAATTCATTTATCAAAAGATTTAGATGATATCTCAAAAATTAATCAATGAATCAATGATACATATAATAAAAATAATTCATTAAATATTGTTTATCAAGATGGTCAACTAAAAGTCGGTTACTTTGATTTAAATACCAAAAAATATACCTACAGCGACAAATCTGCTTTTGATGTCATCGGAGCAGTTGTAGCAAATGAACTTAATAAAGGAGATAAATAATGTTAAAACGCTTTAAGTATTTTGCTTTATCTTCTTTAATTAGCATCTTACCAATTGCCACTGTAGCATGTGGAACCAAAGTTAATACTCCTGAAAAAACTAAACAAGAATTATCTTTTGAAAAAAAAGATGCAATCAAAAAAGAAATCGAAAAAACTTGATTGTTAGGAGTAGTAAGCAAATACTATAATCTCGATTTAAATAATAAAAATCAAACCCAAATTAATGAAACACTTTTGCAATCGCAAAGTTTTGCAACTGATGCATATAATGCATATTTAGCATATTTAGCATTTGAATCACAAAAGGATAATGATTTTTATAATAAAGAACTTGCTAAATTACAAAAATTAGGATTATTCAATCAAAATGATTTAAACTTATTACAACCACAAAATATTACCAATAATCATCCGAATATGGATCAATTTAAATTATTATTTAAAATAGATGAATCAGATGTTAGATATAATGTTTTAAAAAATTTATTGGTTGCTACTTATTTTAAAATCAATAAAAAAGAAGAATTAGAAAAGATTAATAAAAGTGACTATGATGCAAATAAAGATAATTTTGACTTAAATAACTTTTTATTAATAGATTATTTAGTCAAAAACCAGTTTGTGCAACTTTGACAATACAAAAGTTCTAATGCAGATGATATTTTTACCCTACAAACTCGTCAAATTTCAAGTATCAATGATTATAATAATTTAGCAAAAACAAGTTATACAACTAACAAAAATGCTTCTGACGACTTATTATTTTTTGATGCTAGTCAACAAAAGCAACTTGCTTCATATGTAGGTATTTTAAAAAATGATAATAAATTTAGATTCTTAGTCGGAAAAGATGGAGCTACATCAAATATTGAGATTTTAAAAAACATCGCAAATTATAGCGATTTAAGTGGATTTTATGATCCTGTAAACTCTCGTCTAGTTTCAGTCGATGCTAATGGTAATTTATCGCAAGCAATTAATATTTCTTCTGATGATAAAAATATTCAAGTATCATTTTTCAACTGAGTTTTACCGATTGGTAAAACAATTGAAATAGACAATCCAGATAAAGACAAGCAAGGACAACCGGCAAAAATTACTAAAAAAATTATTAGTTTCGATGCTACTCCTTTTAAAGACAAAATTATTAAATTATCCGTTTTATTAAACCTTTCTGATTCTGCTTTATATGATCAAGTTGTCAAAGCATTCTTAGATTTAGGTTACCGTGTTTCTGTAGGTATAGATGATGCAAAATTAAAAGATTCAGCAAAGGATTCTAAGTTCCTTGGCTAGTATCTTTACCCAAATTATTAATCGTCAAATACCAGCAGAAATTCTTTATGAAGATGAAAAAGTAATTGCAATATATGATATTAAACCGTTTCAACCTGGACACTTTTTAGTTATTCCGAAAACCCCAGAAGCAAACATTTTAGAAAACAACGATGCAGACTTTATTTATGCAATGTTAAAAGCTCGTGAGTTGGCTGCTAAATATATCAAAGAACACAATAAAAGTGGTTTTAAATTATTAGTTAATACTGGTGCTTCAGCAGGTCAGATGGTATTTCATACTCATATTCATATCATTCCTTTTGATTAAACACAAGCAATTGTGTTTTTTTATTTTGCTTTAATGATTTTTTTGGTATACTACTTTCTATGAAAAAAGGAACACAACAAATTATTATGACATATATTAATAGACGTTGCAATATTATTAACGTTTAATTTTGTCATAATCTGTTGTTGTTAGTTTAACAGATTACGACATAGTAGTAATCTGTGAGCTAAACTATAGAGGAGCTTTTAACAAGAGTAATTAACCTTGCAGGCATGCTAAAAAGTTAATGAAAGGGTATAAAAGCCGAAACCTAACTTATGGCAGTAAGTTAAGTTGGTAGAAAAGCATAAAAGATTTCTACTCTTTGGTTGAACCATTGGTGCTATAGATTTACATTTCTTATTTTAGATAGTATGATATTAAATACTGATTAAAAAGTCTTGTAAATTTATAAGTTACAAGACTTTTTTCATAACAATAGGAGCAATATGAAAGCAAAGCAATTTAAAAATCATAAGGATATTCCGAGTGAATATACCTGAGATTTAGATGATATTCTTAGTGGTAGCAGCATAGAAGAACTAATTTCAGAGTATAAAAAGGTATATAAAAGCAGAATTTTAAATAAAGATAGCAAATATGATAGCATCGAATCTTATTTAACTGATGTGATGTTATCGGAGCAACAAACCAAATTAGCATTTAAAATTGATAATTATATTTCAAATAATTTAAATACCGATTTAGTTAATGCGAAATTTAAACAATTAGAATCAGAATTTCAATTTTTATCACACACACTCAATACCGAGTTTGGTTCTGAATCGAATCGTTTTTATGCTAATATGGAAAAAATGAAGGTATGAAAAGACGATCCTCGCTTAGCATCGTATCGTCGCAGTATTTGTGATCAAATCCAAGAATATGAACATAAATTAGATGATAAAGTTGAAGAATACTTAGTTAATTCAGCATTCGGGCAACCAAATCCACATAATATCTTTAGTATTCTTTCAAATAGTGAGTTATATTATGGAACAGTTAAAACTAAAAAAGGTAAGAAAATTAAACTTAATCCCACTATTTATCAAAAACTTCTTAAATCCGATGATGCTAATGTGCGTAAGCAAGCATATTTAAATTATTGAAAAGCATTTACTAACCACAAAGATACATTTGCCGAATTATTATTCCAACATTTCAAAGCATTGACTACTGAAGCAAAATTACGTAAATATGATTCTACTGTAGCAATGCTAACAGCTTCAGATAAGGTATCAAATCAAATCTTGATGAAACTTTTTGAAAAAGTTGCTTCAAGTAAAACAATATTAAAAAAATATAAGCAATGAAGTGATAAGTTCTATTATCTTAAATTTCATAGCAAACGTCAAAAATGAGATTACTCTCGCGATTTAGTTAATGTGAAAACTTCTTATACAGTTTCCGAAATGAATGAACTTGCTAAAGCAGCATTAAAACCTTTTGGAGATGAGTATTATCAGCAAGTTTGCAAAGCAATCGATGAGCGATGAGTTGATTATATGAGCACCAATACCAAACGAGGTGGTGCTTATAGCATCGGTGGAACCTATGGAATTGACAAAAAATACATTTTAATGAACTTCGAAGGGACACTGCGTAGTGTTGAAACACTTGTACATGAGTTAGGACATTCAATGCATTCGTATTTTTCAGATACTCGGCAAAACTTACCTAATTCAATGTATCCCATCTTCTTAGCTGAAATAGCCTCAATATACAATGAATTTATGTTAGCACATTATATGTTAACTAATTCAAAAAACGACAAATTAAAATTTCAAATTCTCGATTCAATGATCGCAGGATTTGTCGGTACTGTTTTAAAGCAAACCAATTGAGCTAACTACGAATATGATCTTTACCAAGCGATTTCACAAGGGAAAGTATCTGGTAGTTATGATTCAATTAGTAAGCTCTATTATGTAAATAATTTAAAATACACTCTAACTAAGCAACCATATTCAGTTGCTAATACCATCCAATCTATTTATGTCCCACATTATTACTATGGATTTTATGTATATAAATATGCTATAGGACATCTAGTTGCTACCTACTTTTTTAGACAATATAAAAAGTCAGGTAAAGTTGCTTTAGATAACTACATAAACAACTTTTTATCAGCAGGTGGTAGTGATTATCCAATTGAGATTTTAAAAAAAGTGGGTGTAGATTTAATGAATGATAACTTTTATGATGATGGATTGCAATTTCTTTCAGAAATAGTAGACCAATGAATTAATTTAGGTAAGAAAATTTTTAAAGTAGACAAAAAAGGAAAATAATATGAAAAAAAAGAAATTTTTATGATTAGGATTGTCAGCAAGTTCTCTGGTATTACCAGTTGCTGTTGCTTGTGGTGGTGGTTCGACCACATCAGTAGGTAATCAAGAAATAACCCCAGGCAATGAAACCGGTTTACCGAAACCACCTGCAGATGATAAATATAACACAGCTTTTGCATATCCTAGCAAGCAAATTGATACACAAAAATATCAATCGACTGATACTTTATTAGGAATTATTAATCCACCTGCAAAAACAATTAATCTTGATGGGAAAACCTCTTTTTCACAACAAGCATCAAGCGGATTATATACAGTTAAATACGATTCTACCCATTCTGATTCAAGAAATTTTTACGACCTTTCATTTACCACAGGTGGATTAACCGAATCTACATATGATTCAGAAATTCCAAGATTAGTTGAATTAAACTTTTATGGTCGTCCAGAAGTCACAGAAACTAGTGTGCAAGATACAAACACATTAGAAACAATTAAGACTCGCACAATTCATAAACCATCGGTTTCTAGATATTCATTAGAATTAGCAGATGCAGTTATTTTGACAGTGAAACAAGATGATGGAACAACAAAAGATATGGTTTTTGATCAAGATGATGCTCCATTACTACCAAAACCCGATAAACCAGATGGTAGTTATTCATTGAGTTTAGTTGAATTGCAAAGTGATAATCCTAGATCAATTAACTCCGATACATTTAGACATGCTTTAAAGAAAGCAACTAAGATGTCATTTAGAATCCGAAAAAATCAAAAATGAATTAATTCTAAAGGTGAAGTAACAAAATATCCAATTAAAGCAGAAGATTTTTGAATGGGAGTATTACGTACCTATGCTGGACAGGATTCACTATTTCGTTTAAATAATGGAGGAACCGAAGAAATTGAAAAATTAGCACGTGAAAAATATGTTGTAAATGGAGATTTATACTTTAGAGCTCAAGGAAATAGTTGAACTAATAAATACTTATATGAACTTTATAACATTGATGTAAATAAAATTTTAGATAAAACACAATCAGTACATGTTGAAGGAACAGGTGATGACCAACGTGAATTCTTTGTTTTACAAGAATTAGATCCAAAAAAAGAATCTAAATTTGATTTAGCATATGATAAGTTTTTCTTTAACAGTTATGATTTAATTCCTGCTCCATCACAATATATCGAAGAAACTGTGGCAAGTAAACAACTACCAAACTTCTATAAAAGTGGTGATATAAGTGATTCAGATAAAACAGACATCAAAAACAAAATCAACAATTTACAAGATGGTTTAGCTAAAGAATCTGGGATATACTGATATGGAATGTCAATGGATTCAGCTTTATTTGCTGGTAAATATTACTATGCTGGTTATGATGGAACCTCGCTAACTGATACTTTTAAGTTAAATCCAAACTATTGAAATCAAAAGTTTGTTAATAATCCAAGACGTGTAAAACTTTTTCAAAATACCTACACTACAACTCCATTAGGAGATGGTTTTGCAAAATTTAATTATGAGCAATTTAAAGCAGGTTTAACAGCAAGTGCAAATTATAGTAATTTAAAGGCATACCACGAAGAAATTTCAGCAAACCCTGTGCAATGAGGTTTAAGAGATGTTCAATCTAGAAATACAAGTCATTCAAATAATGGATTTACACCTACATGAATTCCGCAAAATCAACAAGAATCAACAACTGCTTCATTTATGAATGATGCATATACAAAATTAGTTTATGGAGCTTCATTGACTGATATCAAAGCCGGAACTGCAACTAATACATTAAAAGCAGCTACCACAGGTTTAGGAGCAGAATTTATGAATATTCTAACTGCTTCAATCAACTGAGCATATGTTGCTCAAGAGTTATTAACACCTAATCTTACAATTCCGTGAATTTCGGGTTTTGCACAAGATGTAACCATCCGTAATAACGACTCAGATACATCATTGCAATATAATACATTACGTCCATATTGAGACCAATTATCAACTGTGTTTGTAGTAGATTCAAAAACAGGACAAAAAGTTAATCTTGGTGAAAAAATCGGAACCGAATTATCACCATCTGAAAATTCGATAGTTGGTAAAACTGCTGATGATCAATTTAGTTCAAGTGCATTAGATATATTGAAAACAAAGATGAAAGAAGTATTGGATGAATTTTATAAACAACATCCTGATCTTGATAAAGTAGAGGATACAAAGAAAGTAAGATTCACAGTTCGTGCTCGATTTACAAATATTAATTCAGTTCATGAAAATGTTTATAAAGGAATGCAAAAAGTTCTTAATAGTTTATATCCTGATCGTTTTGAAGTTAAATTTGAAAAAAATAATAATAGAAAAGACTTTGATGAATTTTTTAATTTTGGATCAACTCCATACACAGTAACTGGTTGAGGATATGATTATAATTTAGTCGGATCAGGTTTTGATGGATATATGTTTCAAGGTAACTTAATTCAATTATTTACTTGAATTAACACTGATGCAGATTATAAAGCTAAACTTCAAGTAAATTATCCAAACCTTGTTAAAGCAGCTGAATACTGAAAGAAATTTATTGAGGATCCTAAAAACAATGTTAAATTCTCGATTCCACTTGAAAAATTAATTAAGTTGGGAAATAAATACACAAACGATATTTCCACTTATTTAAATCAATATCAACTTAAAACAGTTGACGGAAAAGAACAATTAGTTCCTTTAAGCAAAGAAGATGAGGCAAAATACTTACCACCTCTTACAATTTCAGCAAACTTCTGATTATGATTAAATACATCAGATGAAACAAAAGATGTATTTAATAAAAAAGCATTGTTAAATATGGTTGCTGAATTCCGTAATTTAACAGGAATGAATATGACTATAACAACTGGAACATTAAAAGATTCATTTGTAAAAGGATTGAGCAATCCAAACTTTATCATACCTGCAACACTTGATAATGCTACCAACTATGGTTCATACGAAGTTGCAACCAAATAATATCCAGACAATTAACGCAAGTTAATTGTCTTTGCATTATTAAATAAGGAGATAAATGACTAAGTACATTTTACAACGGATAGGATTTGCATTATTAACATTGATTATCATTATCTTTGTTGTATATACACTTACAGCACAGTTTGCTGATAATCCATTTGTACAAACTGCAAATTCAAAGAACGGTGCTGAAGGTCAAAGTCAGGTAGCATTACAGAATATATCTAGACAAAGTTTTGAAAAAAGTATTGATTATCATTTTCTACCAAGTGATTGACGTGGAAAGTATGACCAATATCAAAATGTTTGAAAAACCTATAAACTTAATCCAATAATTCGTTTTGGTTATTGGGTAAATGATTTATTTACTAATAAAGCGAATCCGTTTGGTTTACCATTTGATGATAAATTATTTGCAAGTTTAGGGGTAAATAGCATCCCACAATTATTCTTTTCGCGCTTAAAATACTCAATTATTATCACTTTACCAGCATTTGTTATTAGTGCATTTTTAGGGATATTGTTTGGAATTTTTGCTGGTTATAAACGTGGTACATGAGTTGATGCAGTGGTAAATTTCTTTTCATTAATTTTTATTGCATTACCTTCATTTATAGTAGCACCAATTTTAATTACTATTTTAGCCTCATCTGGTGTTTCACCAACTGTTGCGATACCTGGAACGGCAGAAGCGGCAGCACAGACTCAAAGTCAAGTTGTTATTTCGTGATTACCACCAATTGTGATTATTGTTTTAGGTTCATTATCAGGTTATATCAGTTACACTCGAAATCAAGTTATTACTGTGCTAACATCAAATTATGTTTTAATAGCAAAATCAAAAGGACTAAGTAGAGTTGAAATATTCTTTAAATATGTATTACGTAATATTTCAATTCCACTTGCTGCAATTATCATTCCATCATATATTGGATTGTTAACTGGTGGAATAGTAATCGAAAGATATTGAAAAGTTCCTGGGACATCACAAATTATTGCTAACGCATTTCCGAATGGTGAAATTAATATTATTATGTTTAATACCTTCTTTTTCACATTACTCGGGGTATTTACATCCGTTTTAGTTGATGTTTCATATACCATTTTAGATCCACGCATTAAATATGGAACAAAAGGTTCTAACTTATGAAAACTGTTCTTAGTTACCAGAAAAAGAAACGAAGAATTTGCTAGAATGAAAGCGAAAGGAATATAGATGACTGCAAAAGAATTTAATAAAAAATATAAATTATCTTTTAATGGTATACAAACTCCTTTTGCACTAGCAAATAACCAAAAAACATTTTCTAATATAGCTGGAAAACCAAAAAAATTACTTTTAGAAATTCTCAAAAGATTCTTTAAAAGTTGACCATCCGTATTATTTTTAATTGTCTTTATAATCGTGCTTTTAATTTCGATTATTGTAACTATTAGTTCTAAATATTCAGCAAATGAATCGATTTCAGACACAATTAGTTTAAATTTAATTGCAGATCAACAAGGTAAAACTATTTTTGGGCCTCCTTCGATAAAATCTTTACCAGCTTCGTATCAACCTTATATAACACTAAAAAGCGCTGGTTTTGAACAAGATATTCCAAAATACAAAGCAGCTTTTCACGAAAATTATGGAGGCTTTTTTGATAAGTTTTTAGATATTTCAAAAGATGCCACTGCTGCTTCAGTTTTAAAAACAAGAGAATATACAGTGCAAAGCATTAATGGACCGACAAAGCAATCTGAAATATTAATTGATATGTATCGTTGATACCGAGTATACAGTGCATATTTGATTTTTGATAAATCAAATATTGCACAAAATTTAAATCAAAACGAATATCAAAGTTTATATGATCAAGCACTTGCTTTAAATCCACAAACAAAATTAGATACTTTTTTAGGAACAACGGCAAAGGGTATCGATATTTGAACTCGATCATGAGTTGGAACTTGAAAAGCACTACGTTTAGCATTTATCGTAGCATCAATTCAAACTATTATTGGTGTTATTATAGGAGCATATTTAGGATTCCATGTTGGTTCTAAAATAGATACTATCATGATGCGTTTTATTGATATTTTTTCAGCACCACCAACTCTTATTTGGTTATTAATTGCAGTTACCTTATTCGGTACATCTGATTTAGCCTTAGGAATTGCATTGGTTGTGGTTGGGTGAGTTGGATCAGTAGGGGGAACTCGTTTATTTATAATCACTGTTAAAGATTCTGAGTTTATAACTGCATCCAAATCAGTAGGTGCTTCAAAAATTCGTTTGATTTATAAACATGCATTACCAGGAATAATTGGTAAAATTGCTACTAATTATGTAACTCAAATTCCATCAATTATTCTTTCAGTTTCATCACTTGCTTTCTTAGGATTTTTTAGTAGTGACACTGATGTAAACTTAGGAGAAATAATCTTTTCAGCATCATCTGAAGCAGCACAAAACTTTTGATCATTATTACTACCTGCCTTAATTTTACTTTCAATTTCAGTATCATTATACTTTATCGCATTAGGTGTTCATGATGCTCTTGATCCAAAAGTAATCAAAACTAAATAGGAGATTTTATGCAAGAAAAATTATTAGTTGTCAAAGATCTTAAAGTTAGTTTTAAAACCGGTTATAACAAATTCATCAGCATAGTGCGAGGAGTTGATATTACTATCAACCGTGGAGAAATAGTTGGTTTAGTCGGTGAATCAGGATCTGGTAAGTCAGTTACATCAAAAGCATTTTTAAATATTAATGATAATTCAGTTGTTTCTGCTGAAATTATGCAAATTGATGGAATTAGCTTAATTGATTCAAAAAAAGAAAGTTACTGACAAAAGATTCGTGGACACAAAATTGGTTACATCCCACAGGACCCACTTACATCATTAAATCCAACCCGTAAGGTAGGAAAACAACTTTTAGATGCTTTAAATAAAAATCCAGAATGAAAAAGTAAGCCATATAGTGAAAAAAGAAAATACTTAGTAGGTTTACTTGATAAATTTGGAATCCGTAATTGTGAAAGTGTCTTTGATATGTATCCACATACTTTGTCGGGTGGGATGAAGCAAAGAGTTGTAATTACGATGGTGGTGGCATTAAAGCCAAGCTTAATAATCGCAGATGAACCAACAACAGCACTTGATCCAACAGTGCAAGCATCGGTGTTAGCTTTATTTGATGAAATCCGTACTTCAATGAATATTGCTATTATCTTAATTAGTCATAATATTTCAGTTGTAGCTAAATTTTGTGATTATATTTATGTTATGTATGCTGGAAAAATAGTTGAAAAAGGAAGCAAAAAAGATATTTTTACCGATCCAAAACATCCATATACATGAGCGTTGATTTCTGCGATCCCAGAAAACAAAGAAGATCGCTTATATTCAATTAAAGGAACACCACCTGATATGAATAATTTACCACTTGGCGATGCTTTTGCTCCGAGAAATGATTATGCATTAGAAATTGATTTTATTAAAGAACCTCCATTATTTGAAGTTTCTTCCACCCATGCAGCTGCAACATGATTGCTGCATCCTGATGCACCCAAAGTTTCATTAAGTCCCGAATTAACATCACGATTAAAAAGCTTTAAAGAGGTATTTAAAGATGAGTAAAATACTTGAAGTTACAAATTTAAAAAAGTTCTTTATTAATAAAAATCATATTAATAAAGCAGTCGACGATGTTAGTTTTGATGTTTCTGAAGGTGAAATCCTTGGTTTAATTGGTGAATCTGGTTCTGGTAAAACAACCGTAGGACGTTCATTGCTTCGTTTATATGATGATTATAACGGTTTTGTTCGAATTAATGGTAAATTAGTATCAGGGAAGCGAATCTCGCGTAAGACAAATCGCTTTATGCGTAAAAATATTCAAATGATTTTCCAAGACCCTATGGCTTCATTAAATGGACAAAATAATATCTTTAGTATTCTAAAAGAACCCTTAGTGGTAAACCGTGTTATAAAAAATAAAATTTCTGATATTAAAAAGGATTGAGAATCGGTTCAATACAACTTTCATTATTCTTTTTTAGAAGAAGCGCTGAAATTAAAATTGGAGAATTTAAAAATAGCAAACTCATTAAACCAACCATTTTATAATAAATGAAGTGAATATTTTAATAATTTCGACTTAGATGCAGTTGAAGGAAGTTTTGAAGATAAATTTAATGCATATTTTGCATATTTAGAAGAAAAAAGTAAAAATAACTCACTGATTATTGATAGTTTATACAAGAACACTGAAAAATTAATTAGTTTATATGATCAGAAGAAACAGCAATTTCGAAATGAACAAATTGATTTAGATGAGGTTGAACTAAAACAAGCAAGGGCTGAATATAAAAAACAAAAACAACTGCTTTGACACACATATGAGTATTTTGAATCTAAACAAAATACTTTTAATGCTGCTAGCGAACTAAAAAAATCTTTATTTTCTTGAAGAGAAAAGTATTTGGATTCAAAAAACTCATTAAATAACTTTATTTCAGAGTTAAAAAATGAATCAAAATTACTTTTTAATGAAGCATATGGAAGTCCATATATTGATTATTTTGCTTATAAGGTAAAAATATATCATCTAAATAATCATATTAAAAAGATATTTATAAAGCATAAATCTAAACTTAGATACTTAGATTTTGACGAGTTGCAACAGTTAATTAATCATTTGCAAGACAAATCAAGTGAGTTTTTTAAAAATCAACTTAATGCCAATCCATTTGATTTTAATAAACTTTCTGAATTTTCAAAAACTATTAAAAATATTGTGGTTTCAAATTTCAGCATTGATTTATCGGATTATTTAAATCAATCTAAACACATCCAGGATCAATATTGAAGTGATGCTAAAAGTAAGTGAAAAACCTTTGTAAAAAGCTTAAAAACAACCATTAAAGGATTTTTTGTTAAACCAAAAATAAATAAAGATGCTTTTAACCAAGCAAAACAAAGATTGCAACAAACACAAGAAAACTTCGATAAAGAACTTCAAACTTATATGGATTCATATAAATTAAGAGTTTTAGAACTTAAAAAGCAAGTTCAAGAGCAAGAAGATATTAGTAAATCATTTATTGCTATTGATAAAGGATTGATAGGTAAATTCAACCAAATCCATAAACAATTTTTATCATACTTTAAAGCAAATTATATTGATAAAACTAAACAGCAACTTATTAACAAAAAAGATGATGTGCATTTACATAACAAACTTAAAGCAACATTAAAGCAATATAAAGTTGATTATAAAGTTTTTATTTCAAATGTATATGATAAGTTAAATGGAATTAAATCTTTTGAAATTGAAAGTAGGTATTTAAATAAAGACTTGAAAGCTATTTATTTATTTTTAGGTATATCCAATTATGATATTTTCCTGCAAAATAAATTTTATAAAAAACCAATTAATTTCATCACTAAATTTTGACGGATTTATAAGATATCAAGTCTTTTAACTCGTAATACCATATACAAAAGTTTAGAAGATGTTGGTTTGTTAAAACAATTTGCCTATCGTTATCCACATGAATTTTCAGGTGGTCAACGTCAAAGAATTGTGATAGCTCGTGCTTTAATCACAGAACCAAAAATCATTGTTGCTGATGAACCAATTGCTTCTTTGGATATCTCGATTCAAGCACAAATTGTTAACTTGCTTATGGATTTATGTAAACAAAAGAACATTGGAATGATTTTTATTGCACACGATTTATCAATGATTGAATATATTGCAGATCGGGTATTAATAATGCATTTAGGTAAAATTGTTGAATCAGGACATACTAATGCAATTTATCAAAACCCCATTCATCCATATACAATTAATTTATTTAAAGCAATTCCTAAAATTTCAAATGCTAATGAGAAATTTAAGGATGTAAAATTTGAACTTTCATATATGGATGAGCAAAAATATCCAAATCTACCTAAAAATCAAGATATTAGCGAAAATGAGCAAACTCATTATGTTTATGCAACAGATGAGCAAATCCGAAAATGAAGCAAATAATGTGAGCAAAATTTACTAATTTAATTAAATCACAGTTTAAAAGCAAACGATTTTATTACATTTTATTAGCATACTTTCTTATCTTCTGGCTTATTTTTGCTATTTCAGCAGGAATAAACCATAAAAAAGATGTAAATTGAATTATTAATGCTTTTACTGCTTCTGCCTTAATAACATTAGCATTTGTATTACTTATTTTAGTGTTTAAATGAGGATTTATGGAACGAACATTTGAAAGATTTCGTGAAAATAAGTTTATTTCATCGCGATATAAAGAAGAAAAAAAGATGTTAAGAATGACTCATGCTGAAAAAGTTGCATACTTAGAGCAAAAAAAACAAAAACAGCAACCCAAAATCAAAAAATCTAATTTTCCGTTTTATTTTAACTTAATAATTTATTTTATTGCAAGTTTAATAGTTGTAATCATCGCTTATGTATAAAACACACTCAGTTGTGTTTTTATTTTTAAAAAAATGCAAAAACATATTAAAAAAATGATTTTTTTACACTTTTTATTATTATTTTGTTTATAATATATGTATATATTTAAAAATAAAGGAGAAATATGAAACACTATGATGTCGTAGTATTAGGTGCTGGACCTGGTGGGTACACTTTGGCTGGTATTCTATCAAGCAACGGGCTTAAAGTAGCCTTAGTTGAAAAAGAAGATTTAGGTGGAACCTGTGTTAACAAAGGTTGCATCTCTACTAAAACTTTAATTAAGTCAGCAAAAGTTTTAGACACAATCCAAAATTCTGAAAAATATGGAGTTTTCAACAAATACCTTGGATATAGTTTCCAAGTAATGCAAAACCGTCGTAAAGCAAACAAAGAACTTTTGAACGGTGCTATTAGCAACTTTTTAGCAGGCGCTCATGTTGATGTATTCAAAGGAATGGGTACTGTTGTAGATGAACACAGTTTAACAGTTAATGAAGAAACATTACACTTTGATAAATTAGTTGTAGCAACTGGTTCATCAAATCGTGCATTAAGCATCGAAGGTGCCATGGAAGCATATGAATCAGGATACTTAATCGATTCTGAACAAGCAATGAAATTAGATGCTGCACCAAAAACACTAGTAATTATTGGAGCAGGACCTATTGCATTAGAATTTGCTTATTTTTATAGCACATTAGGAACTAAAGTTACTATTTTATGTAACACTAAATTCTTAGCACATCTTGATCCACATGCTGCTAAAGCAGTTCGTGCTACTTTAGAAGCAAAAGGTGTTGTAATTGTTGATGAAATGAACTTAGAATCAGTTTCTAATGGATTTGTAAGTTATCAATGAAGAGAGCAAAAACACTCATTGGCTTCACAAAAAACATTAGTAGCAATTGGTAGAGTAGCAAACCTATCTGGTCTAGATGCACTTAAATTAAAACTAAATGCTCGTGGATTTGTTGAAGTAAACGAATCGATGAAAACTAGTTTAGATCACGTTTATGCTTTAGGTGATGTAACTGGATTATTTATGCTTTCTACTGTTGCTTACAAAACAGCAGATGTGATTGCTAAAGATATTTTAGGATTACAACCTGAAAAATTAAACTTAAACAATGTTCCATGAGCAATTTATTTAAACCCTGAATTAGCCGGTGTTGGTAAAACAGCTGCTCAATTAGAAAAAGATGGGGTTGAATTTAATGAAGTAATGGTTCCTGGTATGGCATTACCAAGAATGCATGCTGATGGTTTAGCAAATGAATTGGCTTTCGTTAAATTCTTTGTTTCTAAATCAACCGGAGAAATTCTAGGAAGTTTTATGTTCTTAGAAGGTGGACATATTTTAATCAACCAAGTCGCATTTGCAATGCAACAAAAAGTTACCTTTAAACAACTACAAGAATCTATTTACACACACCCAACTATTGCTGAAGCACTTTATTATTCATCACGTACTGTGGCTTTAAAGAAAAATGCTTAAGTTCAAGCAACAAGTTCTTAAACATCGTGACGTAATAGAGAAATGTTATATTGTAATTAACATAGTAGTGTTGGTATATGTTTCACTTTATAATTTTGATTATAAAGTGTGAGCATGACAAAACCCGAACCGTTCGGTTGCAATTATCAATGTTTTAGTTTCATTTTCTGGTATCTTTGGTATTTTAGCTAATTATTTCTTTTCAAAGCATTATAAAATTGCTTATTTACTGAGTTTGATAAATATTATTTTCTTTATATGCTTTGCTTTCTATAACTATTTAATTATCGATGGGTTAATTAATTTATTCATATATATACCAATTTTAATTTTTAACTTCCATAAAACATATATTCGTAAAAAGATTGTCTTTGAATACTTTGTTTCGGGTGTTCACACATGAACTTTCTTTGGAATGATTTTTATTATTTTATCAATTGCTTTTTACTTCTTAAATCCACAAGTTACTTATTTATACAACATCACTTTTGGATTCGATCCTGTGCAAAATGCTTTTGGGACCTTTTATAAATATAAACTTGATGGAAACATACTATTATCAATGATTAATTCACTTTCAGTTGTAGCATTGATGATGCTTTCATTAGGTTTTCGAGAAAACTGATATGTATGAATTGTTAAAAACATCATTTCATTCGTCTTCTTTGGTGGAGTTGGTTTCTTTAGCATCGTTGTAATTTTATTAAATGCAGTGTATATGAATATGTCATTATTCTACTTTTATGTAACTTCAAGAAAACAAGAAGTTAGAGTTAAACTACAAACAGAAGCAAATTCGGTTCTCTCAGCACATATGGCTGCTTCGTTAAAAGAAAACGGATATGTAATCTATGATAAAATTGAAGTTGCTAATAAGCTCTCATATGCAGATGCTAAAAAGTTATTAAAAGAATCAATTTATCAATTTAAACCTACCTATGGAAATATGAAGAATATTATTTTATGAGATATGAAGTCCTTACTTCATACCATCGAATCGCGCATTGTGTTGGATAGTAAAATATCTAAGTTAAAATGAGCATTTAGAAAGAAAATTTATCAACTTTCAATTCTCCTTAGACCAAAAATGGATTATACAACTAACATTGAAAAATTACCACATTTATTAACTTCTTTTGATCACAGTTATACATATAACTAGGATTTTATAAAACACATAAAAATTTTATGTGTTTTATTTTTTTGATAAATATAGCAAAAAATAAGCAAATAGTTTATAATTAAAATATGAATATAGCAAAATTAATCAGAAATGTTCCCGACTTTCCAAAACCAGGGATAATGTTTAAAGATATATCACCTTTATTAGCAAACGGAGAGGCTTTAAATTATACAATTTCAAAGATTGCTGATGAGTGCAAAGATGTTGATATCATTGTAGGCCCAGATGCGCGAGGATTCTTATTCGGTACACCCGCTGCTGCTTTTTTAAAAAAACCATTTATTATGGTTCGTAAGCCTAATAAACTACCAGGTGAAGTTATTGCGATGAAATATGATTTGGAATATGGAAGCAATAGTTTAGAATTACAAAAAGGGTTTGTTAAACCAGGTCAAAAGGCTGCAATTGTAGATGATGTGCTTGCAACTGGTGGGACTACCAAAGCAATTATTAAGTTATTAGAATCGCAAGGTGTAGAAGTTAAAAAAGTAATTGTTTTATTAGAATTACAAGAATTGCATGGAAGAAAATTATTAGGTGAACATACCGAAGTAGTTTCATTAATTAAGGTATAAAAATCACAAATTAGGCATCTAATTTGTGATATTTTTTTAACTTAACACAAAAGTTTGTGAGTATTCTTTATTGTCGTCATCAATATGGTATTTAAATGTTAATGTGTTGGTATTAGGATCTCAAGTTGAATCGGTGAATTTTTTAGCATCTGATTTTTTTGATGTAATTCTATTTGCATATGACGCATCTGCAAAAGAAAATAATTTATTATCATTTTTATTTCCCATACCTGATATTCCAACATATTCTTTTCCATTGGTTCCATATTTTTGTAAACCAGGAAATTTTTTATTTTTCTTTGGCTTTGTTTTCTTTTCGAGTGCTTTTTGAATTTGTTCTTTGACTTTTTCTTTTGTAACACCATCATATAATTTTAATGGAGCAGTTTTAATAGTGTCTTCACTTTGTTTTGGACTTTCTTCTTCATTTTCATTGTCAACATTTTTTGATTCATTACCATCTACAACTTTTGTATTATCAGATGTTTCTTCACTAGTTAGATTATTTTTTGGTAAAGTTTCAGTTTTTAATTTTGGTTGTTCTTGTGGGTTTTCGGTTCCGTTAAATGGAGTTCCTGTTTGTGTTGAATCACTTGGTTGGTTTTGTTCATGTTGCTGTTCGTGATTTTCGTTTGGATTAGGTTGGTTATTTTGACTTGCTACAACTCTAGGTTGTGATTCAGAAGATTTTAATGTAGGTTCTTCTGAAGGGGTATCTTTCTGATTATTTTCTTTTGTTGGTGTTTTTGCACTTTGATCATTTGTATTATCATTAGATGTTGGTTCCGAGTTTTCTGGTTGATTTTTAGAAGTTTCACTTGATGTTGTTTGTGCATTTGCATTAGGTTTTTCAGCTTTTAATGCTGCTGGAGCAGGGGGTGTTTCATGGACTGTTTCACCTGAACCAGATTGTATATTTTGTTCATTGTTATTTTTTTGTTCAGAATCAGAATTACCTGTGGGTTGAGTAGAGTTTTTTGGTGAATCACTTTCTGTTTTTGGATTTGTTGTATCCGATGAATTAGGTTTTCCTTGCGGAGTTTTTGTAGAATCTGTGGTTTTTGGTTCGTTGTCAGTTTTAGAATTTACATCATTAGGTGATTCTTCTCTTGAAGAATCTTGATGTTCTGTATTTTGTTGCTTTGTCTCTGCAGAACTAACCTTTTCTTCAGTTTTACCTGTTGAGTTTGTTTTTTGATTACCCTTATCAGATGGAGTATTATTTGTTTGTGATGTATTAGGATTTTTTGGATCTTGTTCTTGTGTTGTTATATTAAGTTTGATTTTTTGCTCGTATGTTTTATTTTTACCATCAACTATATATCTAAATGTTAATGTTTTGTCTTCTTCATTTCAAATTGAACTCTCAAATACATTATTGTTATGTTTATTACGTCCCTTCTTTCTAGTTTTCTTAGTTTCAGAGGTTTGTGTTTTTGGGATATCTTTTAATTTTAGTGGATCAAGTCCATCTTTTGTTTTAAAGAGTTTATTATCATCACTTGTACCACCAGTTGCTATTCCAAAAAAGTAAGTGCTATTTTCTGCTTTTCCAGCTTTAGTCTCTTTATATCTTTGTAACCCAGGGAATACATTTTTCTTTGTTGACAATCTTTCTTTAATCTTATTATAAATTTTTTCATCTGTAACATTAGGTAATTTTTCTAATGCATTTTCATATGAAAGAGGTTCAGTATTTTCAGATTTGTTTGTTTTTTTGTCTTCATCTGTTTCAGATGTAATTGGAATTTTTGGAGGGGTACTACTTCTCGCTCCAGATGTTGGTTTTTGTTCAGAACTTTGAGTTTCTTGTTTTGTTTTATCTAAATCAGGTTTTGGAGCAGATGTTCCATTTTTGTTAGTAGGTTGCCCATTATCTTTTGTAGAAGGTTCTGTTATATTATTTAATTTAATAATTTGTGTGTATTCTGTTTTGCCACCAATTACCATATATTTAAATGTAATTGTCTTAGTAGCAGGATCTCAGGTTGAATTTAGAAATTTGCGATTATCTTTGGTTTCAGGATTACCATCTGATGTAAGTTTAGTAATATCCAATCCATCTCTAACATCAAATAATTGATTATCAGTTCCGTTTCCTCCACCTGCTATACCAATAAAATCAGGATCTTTATATCTTTGTAATCCTTTAAAAGGTTTTTTTAATATCTTATCATAAATCATTTGATCACTTATATTTGGTTTTTTAACTAAAGCATTTGAATAATCTATGTTTGTTTCTGTTTGGTTATTCGGATTTTGTTCGGATGTTTTTTCAACTATATTTGTTAAAGTTATGGTTTGTGAATATTGCATTGTATAACCAATTACCATATATTTAAATGTAATAGTTTTAGTTTTAGGATCTCATGTAGATTTATCGAACACTCTATTGCTTTTAGTTTCCTCTTTTCCATCTGATGTAAGTTTACTAATATCCAATCCATCTCTAACTGAAAATAATTGGTTATCAGTTCCATTACCTCCACCAGCTATCCCTATAAAATCAGGATCTTTATATCTTTGTAATCCTTTAAAAGGTTTTTCTAATATTTTATTATAAATTACTTGATCACTTATATTTGGTTTTTTAACTAAAGCATTTGAATAATCTACTTTATCAGGTTTATTTTTTTCATCACTTGGATTAGGATTGTTTTTGATAGGTAGATTTTGAGATTGTGGGTTATTAGGTTTAGGTTTTTCAATAGGATGTGTTGGTGTAGTTTTTGTAACCTGCATTTTTGGAGAATTTAAATCAACTGGTTTTGCTTCTTCTTTTATTTTTGGTGAGCAGCTTACAGCAATAACAATAGGAGTTATAGTTAAAGATGCAATTGATAAGAATAATTTTGATAACTTGTGCTTTTTCATAATTTCCCTTAAATTCCTTATAGAAATATTTTATAATTTATATGTATATAATTAATTATATATATAAAAAGTATGTAATTTTATATAAAATAAATATTTTCATAATTTCCATAAAAAGATATCGTTATTTAACGATTATAGAGTAATAATATCTCATATTGCTTTCTTATATCATATGTTATAAATATAAGAATATATATATAAAAGTATTTCCACATTTTACAAGATAGAAATTAATAAAAATATTTATGTATTAAAATTATAAAAAATCTATAAAAATATTTTGTTTTTTGTTGTTTTTCGCTATAATAATTTAGCAATTTATAGGCACTATAGCCAAATGGCCAAGGCATGGGTCTGCAAAACCTTGAGTGCGGGTTCGAATCCCGTTAGTGCCTCCATAATTAAATGCGCCCGTAGCTCAACTGGACAGAGTGTTAGGTTACGGCCCTAAAGGTTGCGGGTTCGACTCCTGCCGGGCGCGCCATATATTTAATACCATATAACCCCGTTTTGGGGTATTTTAATACACTTTTATATAAATTTGGATGCATTGTTGGTATTAGTTTGTAATATATTCAAAACAAAAAAAGTAAACCAGTTTTGATAAAAACATGAAATGAATTTCATATTTTTTCTAAAAAATTCAACAACTTATATAGATAAGAGTATAATACTATCAAATAGTTATTTAAAATAAAGGAGAAATTATTATGAAAATGAAAGCAATTACATTTAATAAAGAAGGAAAAGTACAGTTAGTTGACTTTGACAAACCTAGAGTTATTAAACCTACCGATGCAGTTGTTCGGATTTTGAAAACTACTATTTGTGGAACAGATTTACACATTTTAGGTGGAGATGTTCCTGAAACACAACCTGGTAAAATCTTAGGACACGAAGGAATTGGTATAGTTGAGGAAGCAGGTTCAGCAGTATCTAACTTTAAAGTAGGTGATAAAGTTATTGTTTCATGTATTACATCATGTAATAAATGCTACTACTGTAAACGTGGTCTTCCCGCACACTGTGAAACAGGTGGATGAATTTTAGGACATAATATTAATGGAACACAAGCAGAATTTGTACACATTCCACATGCTGATGGTTCATTATATCATGCACCTAAAACAGTATCTGATGATGCTTTAGTAATGTTATCTGACATCTTCCCTACCTCATTTGAAATCGGGGTACAAAGTTCTCATATTAAACCAGGAGATACTGTTGCAATTATTGGAGCAGGACCAATTGGTTTAGCCGCTTTACTGACAGCACAATTTTACTCACCATCAAAGATTATTATGGTTGATTTATCAGAATCAAGACTAGAATTTGCAAAAAAATTCGGTGCAACACATACTATTAAATCAGGTAATTTAGAAGAAATTAAAGCAAAAGTTTCGGAAATTACTAATGGACATGGAGTAAATGTGGCAATGGAATGTGTTGGTTATCCAGCAACATTTGATGTAGCACAAAATATAGTTGCTATCGGTGGACACATAGCTAATGTTGGAGTACATGGTAAACCAGTAAGTTTTGAATTGCAAAAACTATGAATTAAGAACATTACTTTTTCAACAGGTTTAGTAAATGCAACAACTACACAAATGCTTTTAGATGTCTTAGAATCAGGAAAAATCGATGCAAGCAAAATGGTAACACACCACTTTAAGCTTTCAGAAATGGAAACTGCATATAACATCTTTAAGCATGCCGGAGACAATAGAGCGCTCAAAGTTATTATTGAAAATGATTTAACTAAATAACAAAATCCAAGGATTATCCTTGGTTTTTGTTTCTAGTCATAAAAAGAAAAAAAGTATAAGTGAGAACTTATACTTTTATTTTGTTTATTTTTTTAGTTTGTTTAATTGATGTACTGCATTACGTGCAGCTTCTCATAATACTTCTGAGAAAGTTGGATGTGGGTGTATAGCAGAAGCTATTTCATAGATAGTTGATTCTAAATCCATAGCTAAAACAACCTCTGAGATTAAGTCTGTTGCTGTTCCACCAATAATGTGACATCCAAGAATTTCACCAAATTCTTTTCCAATAATAAATTTAGCAAAACCTTTTTCTTCGTGTGCTGCTAATGCTTTACCAATGAATGTGAATTGGTGTTTAGCTACTATAAAATCTTTACCTTGCTCTTTTGCTTGTTCTTCAGTTAATCCGACAGTTGCAATTTCTGGATGGGTGTAAACGCAAGCAGGAACGGTTTTTGAAGAGTATTTAACTTCTTTTTTAAGAATGTTAGATACAGCAACAATTGCATGTCTGTAAGCAACATGTGCTAACATTGATTGACCTACAACATCACCGATACCATAAACACCATCAACATTGGTTTTACAGAATTCATCTACTAAAAGTTGCTTACGATCTCCAAGTTTGATTCCGACTTCTTCTAAACCAAGTGATTCTGGAACTCTACCAACAGAAACTAAAACTAATTCTGATTCAATTGATTCTTCCTTACCATTTACAGTATAGAAAATTTTGTTGTTTTCAAATTTTGTTGTATTTGCATTAGCAATAACTGTAACACCTGCTTCTTTTAAATCAGCAGTAACTTGTTTGATAATATCTTTATCAAGCATTGCTAAAACAGTTGGAAGGTTTTGTAAAATAGTTACTTTTGTTCCAGCAGCAGAAAATACTTGGGCAAATTCAACCCCGATTACACCTCCACCAACGATAGTTAATGATTGTGGTTTGTTTTTAAGGTTAATTGCTTCCTTTGAAGTAATTAACTTACCTGATTTATAACCTTCTTCAAATCCAGGAAGTGGTATTTTACGATCAGATGAACCGGTTGCAATGATAATATTTTTCCCACGGTAAACTTTTGAATCAACTTCAACTTCATGGGCTCCAATAAATTTTGCTGTTCCAAGGATAGTTTTAACCTTGTTCATACGCATTAGAGCTTGTACACCATTAGTAAGTTGTTTTACCACACCGGCTTTTCTGGCATGCATTTTTTCTCAGTTTACACTAACATCAATTATTCCATCAATTCCAAAATCGTGTGCATGTTTAATATTTGATAAAACTTCAGTAGTTTTTAATAATGCTTTTGTAGGGATACATCCAACATTTAAGCAGACTCCACCTCAAAATTCTTTTTCGATGATTAAAGTTTTTAATCCAGCACCACCTGCTTCTTCAGCGGCTAAATATCCACCAGGCCCAGAACCAATAACAATTAAGTCAAATTCTTCTTCAACTTTACCTGTATATGCTTTTCCTGTGTTCTTTGCCTCAACTGCAGGTGCAGCAGATGTTGAGGCAGGTGCAACTGGTGCAGGTTTGGTAGCGGTTGCTGGTCTTTTGAATGAAGAAAGGTCAAAAAGTTGATTTGAAACCTTAACTTCACCTACAACTGAAGCTCCCCCACCTTCTTCAGCGGGTTCTTCTTTAGTTGGTGCAGGAGCAGCGACAGGGGCTGCTTCTTCAACATCTCCACTTCCATCATCGATATAATATATTTCTTGGCCAACATGGATAACATCCCCGACAGCCATTAAAACCTTCACAATTTTACCAGTTGCAGGTGAAGGGATATCTGAAGTAACTTTATCGGTTTCAACAGAAAAAAGCGAATCACCTTCTTTTACTTCATCACCTTCTTTTTTGTAAATTTCAGCAACTGTTCCCTCGTGTAATCCTTCTCCTATATCAGCAAATTTAAATTTATGCATACTATAAAACTCCTAAAATTTCTGGTTTTTCAAGTAATTCTTTAACTCTAGCAGCGAATCTACCGGCAGCAGCACCATCAATTCATCTGTGGTCTGCAGCGACGGTAAAGTTCATTACTTTACCAGGTACAATTTGCCCATTTTTAACAACTGGTTTATCAAGAATAGCTCCGACACCAGCGATTGATATTTCAGGCCAGTTAATAACAGGTGTTCCAAATAAAGCACCTACTGAACCATAGTTAGTAATGGTAAATGATCCACCAGACATTTCATTAGGTTTAATTTTTTTATCTCTAGCAGCAAGTGCTAAACGGATAATTTCTTTACCTAAATCCACGATTGTAAGGTTTTGGGCATCTTTTACTACAGGAACCATTAACCCAGCTGCTGTATCAACAGCAATTCCTAAATTAATAGTTGTAGGATAAACGATTTCGTTAGCTGCTTCATCATATTTAGCAGCAAAAATAGGGAATTCTTTTAAAGCAGTAATAATTGCTTTTGCAATGTAAGGTAAGAATGTTAATTTTACCCCAGTAGCTTTTTGCACATCTTCTACGATTGATTTTCTTAAATCTCAAAGACGTGTTACATCAATTTCATTTACTAATGAAAAGTATGCAACAGATGCTTGTGAAGTTTTCATTGCACGAGCAATAGCATTACGGATTGGAGTAATTTTTTCTCTTCTTCCGTCTAAGGTAACAGGTGCAGGTTTGCTCACTACATCAACATGTGCTGCAGGAGCAGCAGAAGTAGCAGCAGGTGCAGCGGTAGCAGGGGCAGCAGGTTTTGCAGCAGGTGCTGCAGCAAATGCACGAACATCTGCTTCAGTAACTCTACCTTGTGGCCCTGTTCCAGTTACTAAATTAATATCAATTCCCAATTTGTTCGCTACAGCACGAGCAATAGGAGTTGCGATTTTTCTTTCCATAAATTTCCTTTCTAGTAGTTAATTATAACCTAAAAAGAAACAACCTCTTTAATTTTAGCAACAATTTTATCACTATCAATTGCGTGATATTTTTCTCCACGTGCTAAAGGAACTGTGATGTCGTATCCGGTTAAACGTGCTAAAGGAGCTTGTAAGTATTCAAATGCTCTTTCGTTTACTCTAGCAATAATTTCTGCTGAAACTGAAAATGATCTAACGGCTTCATGAACCACAAGTAATCTTCCGGTTTTCTTAACTGAATTTACAATAGTTTCAGTGTCAATTGGTTTAATAGTTCTTAAGTCAATTAATTCTACACTGATTTCTGGATTAGATGCTTGAAGTTTTTTAAGTGCTTCAAGTGATTCGTGAACTTGTGCTCCGTATGTTACAAGAGTTAAGTCGTTTCCTTCAACTAAAACATTTGCTTTTCCAATTGGAACTTCATAAATTTCAGCTGGAATTTCTTGTTTAAATGAACGGTAAATTTTCTTTGGTTCTAAAAATACAACTGGATCTGGGTCATTGATAGCTGCTATCATTAATCCTTTTGTATCATAAGGAGTTGATGGCATAACAACTTTTAATCCAGGAATGTGTGAATAAAGTGCTTCAATCGCTTCTGAGTGGTGTTCGAGAGCTCTAACTCCACCTGCCATAGGCATTCTTAATACCATTGGAACTGTTACTCTTCCACGAGTTCTGTTTCTATATCTAGCTGCATGCACAAAAAGTTGTTGAAATGCAGGGAAAGAGAATCCTTGGAATTGAATTTCAACAATAGGTTTTAGTCCATAAATAGCTGCTCCAACTCCAACACCACACATCGATGCTTCAGCAATAGGTGAATCTCAAGCTCTGGTAAGCCCGTATTTCTTTTGTAATCCTTCGGTTGCTCTGAAAACTCCACCTTCATACCCTGCATCTTGTCCTCAAAGAACAACTGTTGGATCTTTTTCCATCATTAAATCAATAGCATTAGTTAAAGCACCAATGTTATTTAATGTAACTGTTTTATCCATTATTTACTCTCCTTTAAGTTTGCATAGTAAGCTAAAGCCTCTTGTTTTTGTTCTTCTAATTCAGGTGTAAGTGTGTGATAGGTGTAGTCAAATACTTCATTGATGTCTACATCTAATTCTTCTAATGATTCATTGTATGCTTTCTTAACTTCTTCCATTGCAGATTCTCACATTTGATCTCTTTCTGCTTCGGTTAAGTATTTTTTATCGTATAGATATTTTTCAATACGGTGCATAGGTTCTCATTTTTCGTGTTCTTTTTCTTCTTCAACAGTACGATATACTCTAGGGTTATCTGATGTTGTATGTGGTCCTTGTCTTCAAGTAATGAATTCGACTAAAACAGGTCCATTTCCTTCGCGAGCAAATTCAACTGCTTCTTTCATTACTACATAAGAAGCTAACAAGTCATTTCCGTCAACACGAACTCCTGGCATTCCAGCAGCAGCAGCCTTAGCAGCAACTGTTTCAGAACCAGTTTCAAATTTTTCAGGTGTTGAAATACTTCATTGATTATTGTTTACACAGAAAACTGATGGTCATTTTCAAATTGAAGAAATATTAATTGCTTCATAGAATTCACCTTCAGCTGTTCCCCCGTTTCCAACGAAAGAAACTGATACAGTTTTTTTACCTAGTTGTTTTGCTGCATAAGCAATTCCTGCAGCATGTGAACATTGTGTTGCGATAGGAACATTAACAGGAAGTAAATTAATCCCTTCTGGAACTACACTTCCACGTTCATTTCCATTTCAGTATAATAATTGATTTTTAATAGGCATTCCCATATAAAGCATAGTTGCATTTGAACGGAATGCTGGAACAAATCAGTCGTCTTTGGTTAACACCATAGCAGACGCTACTTGTAATGCTTCTTCACCAAAGTTAGGTGCAAAAGTAAGCATTCTCCCTTGTCTTTGAAGTTGTGTCATATATTCATCTTGTCTTCTTGAAAGAACCATGAATCTATATGCTTTTAACAATTCTTCTTTTGATAATTTAGGGTCGTGTTTTTTACCTTCGGCTGTTAAATTTCCATCAATGTCTAAGAAACGAACAATTTCTTCTTTTTTAGACATTACTAATCCAGGTTTTACAAATTTAAAAGTCATAACATCCTTTCTGATTTAATGTTTGATTTAAAGGAAAATTTCCTTATTTTTTGTTGTAATTTAGATTTAAAGCATTTAAAATGGTTTGGATTACAAAGTTAAATGGTTTGTTAAAGTGTGGCAAGAAGTAAAAGTCCATTAATGCAATTTGTGGTAAGGTTAATCTTTCTTGAATTGCTAATGATAGCATATAAATTACCTCGGTGTGGTTTGCTTCTTTACCTACTGAACCAATTTGTGCTCCTAAAAGTCTAAGTGTGTTTTTGTCATATGTAATTTTCATTCATACTTTATAGTGTTTACGCATAAATTCAGGACGATCATTGTCTTCAAAGTATTCTACAGCATAAGAATCTTTGAATTTTGGATGTCTAGATGCTGCTACTTCTGAAAGTCCTGTTGATGAATAGTTGAAATCGAACACACTAATAGCGTTAGTTCCTGAGTATCCAGGAAATGGAATAGTTTCGTTTCCTGCTAAGTGGAAAGCAGCAACAATACCAGTTTTAACAGCATTTGTTGCTAAAGCGATGTTTACATATTCATCTGAAACATTGCTAATCATTGAAGCTGCATCACCGATAGCATAAACATCTTGATCTGATAATGATCTTTGGAATTTGTCAACTTTAATTGCACCATTAGGTAGTTTGTCAACACCTTGAATTAATTCGGTTTTTGGTCTAAATCCGATAGCTAAGATTACTAAATCAGCATCGTATGTTCCTTTGTCTGTAACAACAGCAGAAACACATTTTCCGTCTTTAGTTGTAAATCTTTGAACTTTTTCATTAAGTTGTAATTGAATTCCGTTTTTTACCATAGCTGCTTCAACTTTGTCAGTAAATTCTTTGTCAAAGTAGTTTGGTATAATGCGGTCTTGCATATCAATTAAGGTAACATGTTTTCCATATTTATGGAATGCTTCGACAATTTCCACACCAATGTATCCAGCACCAATAACAACAACATTTCTCACATCTTTTGATTCTGCCTTAGCCTTAATTTCTTTTGCATGTGCAAAGATTTTAGAAACTAAAATGTTGTCTAAGTGAATGTTTTCAAAAGGTGGAATAATTGGTCAAGTTCCTCCAGCATATACAAGTTTGTCATAGTAGTCTTTAAAAACTTGTCCAGTTCTTAAGTCTTTAACTACAACATATTTTTCTTCACGATTTACTTCTATAACATCATGAGCGTCTTTGATGTCTACTCCAAGTGATTTAAGTTGTTCAATACTTGAGTAGAATAATCCATCTGGATTAGAAAATTCCCCACCAACTCATAGAGCAATACCACATCCTAAAAAAGAAATGTCAGTATTTTTGTCATATGCCACTAAATGTGAGTCTGGAGCAATTTTCTTCATTGTTCTTAAAAATGAAGTCCCAGCATGGTTTGCTCCTATTGATATAATTTTCATTAAATAACCTCCGTTTTATTTAATATGAATAATTATAAATTTTTTTATTCTTTATCAGAATAACAAAAAGCATTCATATTATTTATAAGATTGTAATGCAGTAATTAAAACTGTATTATAAACATCTTCTGTGGTTGATCCTCTTGATAGATCGTTTACAGGTTCAGCAATCCCTGTAATAACTGGTCCGATTGCACCGAATCCCCCAAAACGTTGTGCAATCTTATATCCGATGTTACCTGCATCTAAATTAGGGAACACAAAAACATTTGTAACTCCTGTATATGCAGGTTTTTTGTATTTTGATTGTCTTACTTTTTCATCAAATGCTGCATCAAATTGGATTTCTCCTATTGCTTTAGTATCTGAAAGTTCGTTAAATTTTGCTGTTGCTTCAGCAGATAATTTTGACTCATCGCTAACTGCTGAACCATCTGTTGAAAAAGACAAGAAAGCTACTTTTGGATCAAAACCAAGGCTTTTAGCAAATTCGGTGGCATTTAATCCGATTTCTGCTAATTGATCTGCATTAGGTTTGATGTTGACTGAAATATCTGAAAATAGGTATTTTTGTTCATCCTTATGCATAATCATAGCAGAAGAAATAGTTTTGATGTTTTTCTTAGGTCCGATTACTTTAAAAGCAGCCCGTAAAATATCAGCTGTTGTGTAATTTAATCCACCAACAACCCCATCAACTTCTTTGTTTTTAAGCATCATCATTGCATAAAAAGGTGCTTGTTTAAGGTTTTTAACTGATGCTTCTAAAGTTTCCTTTCCTTTTCTTAATTCAAAATATTGCTTTGCATATTCTGATTTTTTCTCATCTGAGATAACTTCCTGCTTGATATTAGGTGTAAGTGAGCAGTTGTGTTGTGAAACTAATAACACAATATTTACTAAATCACTTTCAGCAACTTTAGCTGCTGCCTGAATCGATCTTTGATCTTCACCATCAATAAGCAAAATAGTCTTCTTACTCTTTAATTGAGTATTTTTTTGATAAATTGTATTTTCTAATTGTTTTTGGAAATTCATCCTTCTCCTTAAATATTAAATACGATTATATTATAATATATTCTAAATAAAAATCCTTAATATAGCAGTATTTTTGCAAAATCTGCTTTAAATATGAAAATGTATGCAATAAATTTGCTCAATTTGTCATTAAAAGTTTATTTTATAATTAAAAATACTGCTTTTTATTAACTTTTTCATTTGTATTTATATAGTGATATAATTAAATAATGAAGAAGCAATTTCAAACAGTAACAAGCAAAGAATTAAATTTATCTTTTGATTTCGAGATTCTAAATCATCAAAATCGTATTTTGGATATAAAAATTAATGGATTACTTCGTAATTTAAAGTATTCTGATGAATATTTTGACTGATTCATCGAAGATTTATTATTTTTGCTTGATAAAAATCGATACCAAAAACGCTGAGATTATGGACAAATCAATATTTTTGGTGTTACAAATTTAAATCTTAAGGAAAATGAAACAAAATTTGTTAAACTTTTTAAAAGTATAACAAATTTTGATTTAGTAAATAAGGAGTAAAAAATGAAAATATATGTATGTAAGGAAACTACACCATTTTACACACTTCCTCTTGAAGAAATAATGGCTAAAGATGAAGATAATCATGAAGATATTATTTATCTTTATCAACATGCTAATGATGTGATTATTGGACGTAATCAAAATGCATATAAGGAAGTTAAATTCGATGTTTTAGAGCGTGATAAAATAGGTTTATATCGTCGTTTATCAGGTGGTGGAGCTGTTTATCATGACCTTGGTAATTTAAATTTCTCATTTATTACTAATGATAAAACAGAGCATAGTTATCAAAAGTTTTTAGAGCCGGTTCTTAATTTCTTAAAATCACTTGGTTTAGATGCACAATTTAAAGGAAGAAATGATTTAGTAGTAAATGGTGCAAAATTTTCAGGTAATGCACAATTTATTTATAAAAATAAAATTGTACACCACGGAACTATATTATTTAATGTTGATTTAACAAGACTTTCAACTGTTTTAAATCCAAGTAAATTGAAAATGGAATCTAAAGGAATTAATAGTGCAAGACAAAGAGTGACAAACATTTTAGATGAATTACCAGTAAAAATGAGCATTGATGAATTTAAAAATAAATTCATCGAATATTTAATGCATAAATATGATGCAAAATTGCTTGATATACCTGAAAAATATACTACCTTAGTTCCACAATTGCGCAAAATTAGATCATCAAATGAGTGAGTTTTAGGTAAGAATCCGGAATTTTCCTTTTATAGCGAAAAGAAAACAGATGGTGGAATTTTACAAATAAGTGCTAATGTAAAAGAAAACAAGATAGTTGAAATTAAATTTGAAGGTGATTTTCTTACCTTACTAGGAACCGAAAGCATCGAAAGTGCATTAGTTGGACTTGATTTTGAGAAAAATAAAATATTAGAATTTTTAAAATCAGTACCTAATTTAGATAACTATTTTGGAAGCATTAGTCCACAAGAAATAGTTGATATTATGTTTGGTGAATAATGGAAAGTAAATATATAGAGATTTTAAACGAAAGAATACATTATATAGAAGAAAACACCGGTAAACCAAAAGTTTTATTTTTACACGGATTTAATTCCTCTGCTGCTTTTGCAAACCAAGTTTACTTACAGAAAAATCGTAATTATGATGTAGTTGCTATCGATTTTCCCGGTTGTGGTTTCAGTAGTGCTAAAGAAGCAATATCAATTGAGTTATATCAGCAGGTTGCATTGGAATTTGTAAAGCAATATAATTATGATTTTAAACTTGTTATTGGGCATTCACTTGGAGGAGCAAGTGCTTTGTATTTATTAAATAATAATTTAGTTAAAAAAGCATTACTAGCAGCACCGATAAATTATGAAATTTTGGATAATAAATTAGGTGAAAGTGTTGAAGCAGCAATCAAAAGAATGAAAAGTTGACTCATACCTGAAAATTATGATTCAGCTTATGAAAGTTCAGATAATTTGATTTATAATGATAAACTGGATTATCGTAAAAACTTATCAAAAGTTGCTACGATGTTTTTGAAATTAATGGATAGAAAGCGACCTATGTTTTTAAATATGGTTACATCACAGATTTTAAATCTCAATTACCTAAAAACAAGCATTAAAAGTTTATATCAAGCAAATAATGACTATGAATTTATTACTGGTATTAATGATAAATTTGTTCCTTACTTTACTATAAAAAATATTGCAAATAAGATGCAAAAAAATGTAACACTTTTGCAAAATTGTGGACATGCCTTATTTTTTGAGCAACCTGAAGCAATAAATAAAAAAATTAATCAACTTGTTGAGTATTTATATATAAAAGGTTAATAACCTTTTATTTTCTTATTCTGGAGTCTTATGTTATATATTGATTTTGGTAATACATTAATTAAAATTGGTTATTTTTTGAATTCAAACTTAATAATTGAAAAATTAGAGGTGAAATTATTAAGTTTTGATTCATTGAAAGAAAAAATTGTTCAAATAAAAAACAAAATAAATATTAAAAGTATTATTATTTCTTCTGTTAAACCAGAAAAAAATATCATTTTATCGCAAGTATTTGATTTTTTAAAAATAAAATATAAATTTATTTCATATTTGGATTTCAATGAAAATGATTTAACATTCAATAAAAAAATAGCAAAAGAAGAAGTGGGAAATGATATATTACTGGCTGCATATTATATTGGGCATAAATATGAAAGTGGTTATGTAGTTTCATTAGGGACAGCATTAGTTTTAAGTAAAACTGAAAATAAAAAAATAATCGGTGTTAGCATAATGCCCGGGATAAAAAAAGGTTTAAATGCACTTTTTGATAATACTTCATTAGTTAAACAAATCAAATTAAATAAAGATATAAAAAATATCGGTTATAATACTTCTGATGCAGTTTCATCAGGGATTCAATTTAGAATTTTATCTTTAATTATGTATTTAAATTATATAAATAAGCAAAATTATAAAATAATTTTCACCGGAGGAGATTTAAGTTTCTTTAATAAAGAAATTTTTAATAATATTGAAGAGGAAATTGTTGTAAAATCTTTAATTTTATTTACTAATAATAAACTCAAAGAAAGTATATAAGAAAGGAAAATATGAAGAGAAAATTATCTCTATTAACATTTGTTTCATTGCTAACATCTGCACTTGCAATTTCATGTGGGACAACTAACCAACAAAAGCAACCACAAAAATATAAAATACTTGTTTCTGGTGTTGAAAATAAAGCAAATAAGTATATTTTAACATTAAAAGCATATGAAATTCCAATTTCGTCAGATATAACAACTGATAAAATACAAATACAAATAAGTGGTTTAACTGAAAAATTGACAGCAATAAGTTTTGATAAAAATTCAAGGGAAATTAAATTTAATGTAACTAATTTAGACTTTGATAAAGATTATAAGATTGAAAAATTAATTGTAGATACCAATCAAATAAGTACTAATTTGGTTTTTAAAAAACAAAGACCAAAACAAGAACCGAACCCAATTCCACAACCATCAAAACCAGATAAACCAAAAGAACCCGTGACCCCCCCGCCTTTACCACCGGATTTTCATATTCCTACACAAGACTATAGTAAAAATAATCAATATCCAGATTTTGTTAAGCAATATAAGGTAGTAGATAGAAAACAGTTATATAATGAAATTTTTGATCGCAGTTTTGCTATAAAATTCGGTGTTGGTAATAAGACAGGTGATCACAGTAATGATTTTCGTTCAACAGATAGTGGGACAGCATGATTACTTGATTATCATAAACAAGACGATAATAAATATAAACTTTTCTTAGCAACTAATTTACATGTTGCAGCTGATTTATCAAATACATTAGATGAAAATGTTGCTAATAAACTTAATTATATTGATCCAAGAAATATTAAAGCTCGTTCAATCTCAATAGGTAAAGCAGCAAAAAAAACTGATTTTACAATCAAAGAAAATAACTATAATTATCAAGCAGATAGCGCAAATACTGTTAAATGATTCGCATCAGCAGATGAATTTTTGGATGCAAATAAGTCTGATTCAGCCGCATCAGAAACTACAAAAGCAGTAGGTATATCATCTCCAAAGTTAATTTTTGCAGGTTTTGATTTTATTGATCACAAATATATTCAACCATTTCAAGATAATTTAAAGAAATTAGCACAAGAACGACTAAAAAATTATACTACTGATGCTGATCCCGATGATGAAAGCGATGAAGGACATATTTTAAAGCAACAATTAAAAGATGAGAATTTTTATCCATTTTATACAGATTTTGCTGTTTTTGAAATAGATATTGATATGTCTAAGTTAAATACTCAAGCACAGCAAATGTTTAAATTGGCTATAGCAGGTGTTGATTCTTATTTAGCTAGACTAAATGCAACAAATCAATTACCTAATCAAGATAAAAAAACTTCTGTATATATGCAAACTGTTGATTATATGAGTGCATTTAATGAAAAAAACCAAAACAGTTTAACTAATTCAAAAGAAGTATATATAGGTGGCTATCCACAAGCTGATGCATCAGGAACAGCAGCATGAAGTATTAATAATCCAACTGAAAGAAATTCAACTTCTTTAAAATGAAATTCACGAAGTAAATCAAATGAAAAAACTTTTGCATTACCTACAAATAGCGCAGAAGAAAAGATTAATAGTGGTAATTATACACCTTATACTTCAGCACAAGGAAGATTGCTAGGTAATTATTATGGTTATAATTATTCAATTTGATTTTCATCATTATATTATGGAGCATCTGGTTCGCTTGTGTATAATGAATTTGGACAAATGATAGGTATATATGATGCAGTTGCTTCAGATGTTCAAAAGAATGACTTTTCTAAGGTAGCTGGATTTGCACCGTTCTTTCTATCACATGATTTTGGTAAATTAAAAGCATATAATTTAATTGATGGGAGTGATAAGAAGAAATACCCGGCACAAACAGCTTCGTATCGTCAAAATTTATCAATAATTTATCCGAATGGTTTTGATAATTCACAAACACCGTTTAAGACAGCATTATTTCCAAATGGTTTTAAATAAATAAATCGTTTAGCACTATATAGCAGTGCTAAACGATATTTTTATTAATTTTAGGATATTTATTCACCTTAATATGTTTTGTTTTTGGGATGTTAATAACTAAGGTATATTCACCTTTTATTTTTTCAATATTTTGAAACTTGGTTATTAACACAGAAGGTTTATCAAAAAATCATTGTTCATAAATTTTTGTAAGTTCCTTAGCTAAACATATATTGACATTATCATTAAAAACATTATAAATATCTTTGATGGTTTGAAGTAGTTTATGTGGTGATATAAAGAAAATATATGTTCCTTCAGATAAATTAGTAAGTTGATTCTTTCGCTGCTGACTTTTATCTTTGATAAAACCTAAAAAAGTAAAATTATTAGAAAATCCAGAACCAACAAACGCTGTTGTTACTGCAGAAACACCAGGAATTATTTCAATATCATATCCGTTATTTCTTGCAAGATTAATAATACTAAAACCAGGGTCAGAAACAACAGGCATCCCAGCATCAGAAACCAATCCGACATTTTTTTGTGCTTGCAGAAAGTTTAAAATAATTTTAGCAGTAGCATTTTCGTTAAAAGCATTATTAGTAATCAATGTTTTTTTGGTTATACTAAAATGTTCTAATAGTTTGGTAGTTACTCTGGTATCTTCACAAGCAATTATATCTACTTTATTTAAAGTTTCAACAGCGCGAAACGTTATATCCTTAAGATTACCTATTGGAGTTCCTATTATATATAACTTACTCATATAACCTTCTAAGTTTAATTAATAAAGCAACTTTTTGCATCTCAAAATTACTGTTATAATCTGATAAATTTTTGTTAAATTCAAGCATTAATTTATTAGCAGAATTAACTTGTCGAATATTTTGTGTTTTTCTATTTATTAATCTATATATTTTGTCCAATTCTTTATATTTATAATTTAATAAATTACTGGTTTGAAATAGGTATTTTAATGCATTAAAGAAAAAAATATTTTCTTTTTTTAGATTTTCATTTAAAAAATCTAAAAATAAATTAAGTGTATATTTTGAATTATTTTGTAATAGTTGTTCAAAATAAGTTATTAATTGTTTCAAAATTACTATATGCTGCTCGTTTTCGCTAAAATTTTGGTATCAATTTTCCTTATTTGGTTTTTTTAAAAAAGGGATAAGATTAATAATTTGAGATCGTGAAATAATTGTTGGTAAAACCTTATTTATCTTGCTGGTGGTAGCAAAAATAATTGTATTATCATTTGGTTCTTCAATAAATTTTAAAAAACTATTTATTGTAATATGTGTAGTATGATCGATATCTTTAATTATTATAATGGTTTTTTGATTATTATTTTGTTGAAATTGTGCTTGATAAATTACTGCTTGAACATCATCTTTTTTAATTATATCCTTGCTTCCATCGATTAAATAAATATTATTTGTAAGTTTGCTTAAATCTGTGTCTGGTGCAAATTTAGTATTATTAATGATGTTAATAAGCTGCAATAAAAAAATATTAACATTATCTGAATTAGTTTTAAAAAGGTATAAATGTGACAATTTATTTTTTTTATTTAACTCATCGAATTTAGTTAGTATTTGGTACATTTTTATTATTTATTTATTATTTATATAACTTAAAAATTTAGGATTTTGATGGAGTTTATCAACAACTTCTTTGCATACTACATCAGCATTTTCAGAACCATCAACAATAATAAATCTTGAAGGATTTTCGGAAATAAGTTTTTGATAACCTAAATAAACATCTTGATGGAACTGCATTTTTTCATTATCGAGACGATCTTGAACTAAACGATTTTTATCACGGCGTTCCTTGCTTTTTTCAGGTGTGATATCAAAGAAAATAGTCAAATCAGGTATTGCATTATCAATAATTAAATTTGTTAGTTGTTTAACAAAATCATATCCTAACTTACGTGCGAACCCCTGATAAGCATAGAAACTATCAATATAGCGATCACAAAGCACTAACTCACCTTTTTCTAATGCAGGTCAAATAACTTTCTCAAGATGAATCCTGCGACTAGTTGAATATAGCATCGCTTCTGCAACAGGGGATAAATCACTATTTTTATCAAGAATAATATCTCTAATCCGCTCTGCTTCAGGGATGTTATGTCCACCTGGTTCGCGTGTTGAAATAAAAGGTAAGTTTGGATATTTTTCTTTGAAATATTGAATAAGTAGGTTTAAAATAGTGGTCTTTCCACTTCCGTCTAATCCTTCGAATGTAATAAACATAAATGTCCTCTATTCATTTTGACGATTTTTTATTGAGAATTTTAAGGTAGTTTCGTCGATATAATCAACTGAAGCACCTAATGGTATTCCAATTGCTATTTGTGAAACATTTAAACCTTTTTCTTTTAATGATTGTTTAAGTATGTTAGTTACAATTTCACCTTTTAAAGTAGGAGAAAGTGCTAAAATAATTTCATCAAAGGTTTGCGCATAGTCTAAAAATTTTTTTATCTCTGTAATGCTTTGATTGTATTGTATTTCATTTTCGATTTTTTTATCAAAAACAAAGTATTTACCGAAGTATATACCTGATTTTTCTATCTTGTTTAAAATAGCAAGACTTTCAATAACTAAAAGAGTGTTTTTGCGATCGAAGTCTGTGCATATTTTGCATTCTTGATTTTCTGTTAATATACTAGTGCAATTTGGACAAAATTTAGTTTTTTCCTTAATTTTTTTAATTTCATTTGCGAGTAAATTAACACTACTTTGATCATTTTCAAAAATCCAGTAGATAAATTTTTCAACTGTTTTTTTACTAAATCCTGGTATTTTACTTAGTTTTTGAGAAAGATTTATTATATCATCTGAATCAAACATAGTAATTAAAAAGGAAGCCCACCAGGCATTTCTTTTGGTGCTATTTTATCTTGTTCTTCATTGATTTTGTCAACTAAAGCATTAATTGTAACGATTAATAAATCTTCAAGTAGTTCCTTGTCATCTGGATCTATTAAAACTGGATCAATATCAATACTTTTTATTTGAATATCACCAGTAGCCACAATTTTAATCCCTTGTTTTTCTACCTCAAATTCTTGTTTTGAAAATGCATCTTGTTTAATTTGCATTTCTTTTTGTAATTGTTTTACTCTTTTAATAAAATCTGCATTCATAATTTGCCTTTCTATGATTTTCAAGTTTTTTTATAGATATATTTCGAAGCTTCAATTTGATCTTCGCGATCGTTCGGAATAACATTAATAAGTTTTTCAGGTTGATGTATAGGATTTTTGAGTTTATAATTACCTCTACGATATTCAGTGACAAGTTTTTTAATATTTTCACGATCATTAGAATTTACAAAATATAATCATTTATATCCATCACCATAAACATAATCTATAAACTTCTGAAAATCTACTTTATATTTATTTTTATTTAATAATTCAATCATTTTATCATCATTACACTGAAAAATAATTGCATTTTTTGTTGCTACTAAAATATCAATTACTCTAAATCATTCAAAAAAACGATTTAAATCTACTCGATTATTAGTAAATTCAGCATCTTGTTTTAGTTTGTTATAAACATCTTTTGTGCTGCGATTGTTACGATCTTGTTGGATTCATAAAACTAAATTCAGCATACTTTCCATTTCGTCTTCACCTTCTCACTGATATTTGATCGGTTGATGATTATGTGGGATATTAATCTCAATTGTATTGTTAAATAATTGTTCTGATGTATCAATATCAGTAAGTATATTACTTTCTAAATCTTCTTTGTTTCCGTTATGTTCGTTAGATGAAAGAATAAATTCATTAGTTTTCAGTAACAATTCTTTTGTATGCTGCATTGTTTCATCTACATCAGTGTAGTTGATATCTGCATTTGTCTTAGGTTCAACTTCAAGATTATTAAACTTGGATTTTAAGAAATCATCACCTGTGAATAATTCATTTAGTTTATTTTCTTCTAAAATAGGGGACTCAGTTACCTGTTCTTTATATGGTTGATTAATAAAATTTATTTCATCATTTTTTTCAGGTATTTTCTTTCCTTGATTTTGAGTGTGATTTGCTTTAATTTTAGGTGAATTATCCAAATCAACTATATTAATAAATCCTGTTTCAATTAGTTTAAAAGGTTCTTCGCTTTTTGTTATTTTAGTTAAAATATCATAAATATTCTTTGATATTTTAACTGCTAAATCATTATTTAAAGGAAGTTTATAAAAATCATCTTGATTAATATGATGCAATATTTGCATATCGTAAGTTTTAGAAAAAATAATTCATTCCTTTAAAACTTCTAAAATTGATATTAGAAAATGTTTTGGATCAATTCCATCTTCTTGCATTTGCTGAATCAATTTTAAAATATTAATTATATCGTTGTTTTTTAAATAAATAATTAAATCAATAATTTTTTGCAAAGACATCAAACCAAAATTGTTTACCACATCTTCTAATAAGATTTTATTATCATTAAATGAACTAGCTTGTTCAGCAAGTGAAAGTGCATCACGCATCCCCCCAGAAGCAAGAGAAGCAAGTGTTTTAAGAGCATTTTCTTCGAATTTAATATCTTCTTTTATCAAAATACTTTTAAGTTGCTTGACGATTTGTTGTTCGTTAATTCGCTTAAAATTAAATCTTTGAACCCTAGATAAAATTGTTAAAGGAATTTTTTGTGGATCAGTAGTTGCAAGGATGAATATCACATGTTTTGGAGGTTCTTCAAGTGTCTTAAGTAAAGCATTAAAGGCACTTTTAGTTAGCATATGCACTTCATCGATAATGTATACCTTAAAGTGCCCATTGATAGGAACCTGTTCAACTTTTTCTTTTAAATCACGAATTTCTTCAATTCCATTGTTTGAAGCAGCATCCATTTCAATAATGTCAAAATTATCATTATAGTTTGATAAACAACTTTCGCAAGCCTGAGTCAAATCGTGTGTATGCATACAATTTAGTACAATAGCAAATATTTTAGCAACTGACGTTTTACCAGTTCCTTTTGGGCCACTAAATAAGTAAGCATGATGTATTTTGTGAGTTTTAAGTATGTTTTTTAATGTCTCAATAATATGTTCTTGACCTATAACATCAGCAAAAGTTTTAGGTCGATATTTTCGATAAAGTGCCTTATGTTCCATTATCCTCCTTTGCTTTTATTTTGTATTTTATAAATTATAAATTAAATTTATTAAGTTTATAAAAAACTATAAAAATAACAAGAAAAAATAATTTATATTGTTTTCATAAATTGCTATAAATCCTTGATAAGCAAGTAAAAAAGTGTAAAAAAACCCGTTTGGGTTAAATTATTGTGCTTGTGCTAATCTTTCTTGTCTTCTTAAATCTCTTGCATATTCTTTAGAAAGTTTTTTAGCTCTTTTTTCTGCGATCATTTTGTTTTTAAGTCTAACTTCTTTACGCATAAATTTCCTTTTTATTATATATTAAGTTTATTTTAAAACAAGTTCTTTAATTTTACCAAAAAAAGAAGTAAAAACAAATCATTTTTAATTTATTAATTTACTATTTTGATTTTACTTGCAAAAACAATTCATCTAGTTGTTGAGTTTCAACTGATGAAGGCGCATTAGTGAAAACATCTTGATTCTTAGAATTCTTAGGGAATGCAATTGTATCGCGTATTGTGTTTAAATTAGCTAAAATCATAACGATTCGATCGATACCGAGTCCGATTCCACAATGTGGTGGAACTCCGTAATCTAAAGCCTTTAAAAAGAAACCAAATTTACTTTCTTGTGCCTGCTTATCCAAACCGATTAAATCAAACATTTTTTCTTGCACATCTTTATCATAAATACGTGCAGAACCCGAACCTAATTCATAACCATTTAATACTAAATCATAACTTTTAGCTTTTATATCAGATTTATCCATTGCATCGATTTGCGATAAATCGTGATCAAATTGTGTGAAAGGATGGTGTGCAGCTGCTCATTTGTTGTTTTCTACATCATATTCAAACATTGGAAATTTAGTAATTCATTTAAAATTAAATTCATCTCTAGCTCAATTAAATCAGGTGTTTAGTTCTACCCGCAACGCACCAAGTGCTTGTGAAGCATTTTCAAAGGTATTAGCAACAATTAAATATGTTCCATCAGCATAATTAAACTCTTTTAAGAGTTGTTCAACTGAATCGCCTGCTTTTGAAGCAAAATTACTTGCTGTAACTATTTTTTGCTCTACCACCAAGTAAAATAAAGCATTTGCCTTATTTTTCTTTGAGATCTCTTCTAATGTTTTAAGTTGTTTTTTGTTTAGTGTTTCATTTATTTTCAAGAGTCTTTTTGCAGGAGCATTTTTGATGATATCAAAATAAGAATTATTACAAAAACTATTAATATCAACTATTTTTTGCTCATATCGAAAATCCGGCTTATCACTACCATAATTTCTGATGCAATCATCATAACTGACACGATCGAATGGTATTTTAATATCAACATTCATAACTTTCTTCATTAAATATTGGAACATTTCTTCAACTATCCTTTGAAAAATTTCAACATCCAAAAAAGATGTTTCTATATCTAACTGGGTAAATTCTGGTTGTCGATCTTTTCTTGAATCTTCATCACGAAAACATCTAGCAATTTGAAAATATCTTTCAAAACCCGAAATCATTAACAGTTGTTTAAATAGCTGTGGTGATTGCGGCAGTGCATAAAAAGAATTTAAATCACGTGTGGGAACTAAAAAATCGCGTGCCCCTTCAGGGGTTGCTTTAGATAGAATAGGTGTTTCAATTTCTAAAAATTCGTTATTTTGCAAATATTCTCGCATCGCAAAAATCACTTTATTTCTTAAAGCGATTGTTTTTTGCATTATTGGTCTCCGTAAATCTAAAAACCTATGTTTGAGGCGAATTTCTTCTTTGACATCGATATCATCTCGGATTTGAAATGGTAATTCTTTTGCAGTTGATAAAACTTTATATTCTGAAACCACTACTTCTATTTGCCCTGTTGGTATTTGAAGATTTGGATCTTTACGTTTAACAACTTGTCCTGTAATTTCTAAAACACTTTCTTTTGCAAAGTTAATTGCTTGATTGAAAACCAGTTGAGTAATACCGTATTTATCACGTAAATCAACAAAATTTAATTCACCAAAACGACGTTTATTTGCAACTCAACCATATAAAGTTACTTGCTGTCCTATATTGTGGATATTTAACTCATTATTTTTAATTGTCTTATTCATACTATACTTCACTTTCATATTGAGCAATAAAATCACTCACTACTTCGGGTTCAAAAACATCTGCATCATTGATAAATTTAAGTAAATCAATAACACCATCACTATTTAAATAAAATTGCATTTTATCACCTGTTATAAGATTTTTGATATAAAAAGAGTTATGAGGTAGTAATTTGTCATCTGTAATTAAAAAAACTGCATTTAATTTTTTTGCTTTTTCATATATTTTTTTGGATTTCATTAGATGAAAATCCATATGATAAAAATTAGTTAATCCATTTAAATCGTAGTGAGCTAAATGAAAAAGTTTTTCTAGATTTTCGTTGCTTACTGATGCAGCAAAATAAATATCGACTTTTTGATTTTGCATTTGTTGTAACGGTTCTGTATTTTTAATAATATTTTCTCGAATTAATTCAATGCAACGATCTATTCCAAATCCGAAACCAACACTTGATACATCTGGACCACCTAATTCAGAGACTAAATTTGAATAACGACCACCACCGATTAATGTGTCCTGAGAACCTGCTTTATCGGATTTTACTGTTATTTCAAAAACAAATTCATCATAGTAATCTAGTCCTCTTACAAGTTCAGGTGCAATATGATATTCAATCTCATAAAAATCTAGAATACCTTTAATTTCTTCAAAATATAACTTCGATTCTTTACTTAAATAATCTTGAATATTTGGAGCTTTATGCATAAAAGGTAGTTTAGAATCAACTTTGTCATCTAAAATTCTAAGAACTTTTTTATCTTTAAGACGCTGCTGCGAAATCTGGCTTAATTGAGATTGGTATTTTGTTAAAAATTCAGTTAAGGCATTTTCATAATTTGCTCTAGTTTGTTTATCTCCAATTGAGTTAATTTTAAGCACATATTTTATATCTAATGCTTCTAAAATATCAATAGCAACTTGCACAACTAAGAAGTCTTTTAAATATGATTTAGGACCAACAAACTCAATTCCTGCTTGATAAAACTGTCGATAGCGTCCTTTTTGTGGTTGTTCGTAGCGAAACATTGGCATATTGTATGCGAATTTTTCGTTTACTAATGTATATCACTTATTTTCAATAAAAGCACGCACAAAAGATGCAGTTCCTTCAGGACGCAAACATAATGAACGATTCGATTTATCTAAAAATTCATACATTTCTTTTTTAGCAATTTCTGATTCATTAACAGAACGTTTAAATAATTCAGATGTTTCAAGTACTGGTGTTTCAATCATTTTAAAACCATAATTTGCACATATATCTGAAAATACCAAGTTTACTAAGTCTTTAATTTGATATTCTACAATATCATAATCCTTTGTTCCCTTTACTTTAGAAATCATATTTCTCCTTTATTATATTTTACTTTAATTTTGTTTGTTAAGATATTTCTTTACATATTTAATGATTATGTTGTTTAGATGCGAACCTTTAAATTTATTTAAATAATATTCAATTTGTGTGTATTCAAAATTATGTTCTTGCTTAAATATCAAACTTTCTCGATTAAAATCATAATATATGCAGATATTGAAAACTTGCTGCTTTTTATTTTGGATTTCAAGGTTTAAAAATTCATAACTATAGGTGTTATATGCATTTAGTTGTTCCATTTTAGATATTCGATAATTTCTTGATATGGATTGATTTACTTGAAAAAATGTAGCAAGATTAGTTGATTTAAAAAAAGGTATTTTGATTTTTTTAACTATATATATAGTATTTTTAAAATAATTACGCATCTTCAAGTATTTATAATCAAGTAAATTATTGTTATTTTTATAAGAAAGCAACATCTGACAAATATTGATAATGAACTGTAAATTACTAAATTCTAATGCTTGATTATTATTTGCACCAAAATGTTCTAAAATATTAGCAAATAAAACATTTTTAGTATCAGATTTTTCAGCAAATTCATAAGGAATATTAAAGTTATTTAATAAATTAATGATATTTTTACTAACACTATGTGTTATTATAACCTTATTTTGCTGAAGTTTATTTTCATTCTTTCACTGTAAAAAGAAATAGTTAATATAAAAATAAATTAATTCTTCGTTATTTATTTTTATATATCTGTCATTAATATTGAAAAAAAAATTATAACGATTTTTTTTATCAGAAGTAATTAGAAAATCAGTTTTAGATTTTTGATAGGAAAAAAGGTTTCATTTAAAAAAAATTCAAAATAAATTTTTACTTCGTTCTTGGATTCTTAGATTTGAAGCTTCTTTTACATTAAAACCTAGCGAATTTAGCAAACTCTGTAAGATATTGTTATCAGCAGGATTGTTTATAGCAATTTTAATATTTAAATTATTGCGATCAATTTGATTTTCAAGGAAAAGATGTTTTTGATTTTCAAGTTTTAATTTGTAAAAAGATAAAAATTTATCTATTTTTAAGATAAACAAATTATAAAAATTATGCAATATAATTTGTTTATCAAATTCAAAAACATTATTTAACAGTTGCTTTTGTTCGTTTACAGAAATTAAAAATAAATCATGATAAATTTTAATGTAGTAATTATTATTAAATGGATTTTTATATAAATAAATATAATAATCAACATCAATACCTAATGTTGTGTTTATAATAATAAATTCATTTATAACATTAATATTATATTCGAGTAGCTTTATGCTTTTATGTGAAAAAGATCGCTTAAATAACTCATATATTTTTGCATCAATACCTTCAGAGTGTCCTAACAAAAGAGTTTTATTGCGCTTTTTAATATTTATCAACAAACTCTTGGTAATTGCTATTAGTGTATATATGTTAAAACAATGCATTGAAAAAGGATTATCACAGTTAAATTCGATACCTAAATTAGTTGCTTTTACTTTATATTCAGGATTAGAATTAGCAAGCCTTATATGATTGAAAAAATCAGGAAGTGAAATTATTTCAATTCCTTCGTTATAATAAAAAGAATGTCAATTTTTGATTTTCTGCTCACTAAATTTCATCTTTGATATTATATATTTTTATCATAAATTTATTCATATTTCATTTGCTCAAAATTTTTAAATTTGTTTTTATATCTTTATATTTTTTAAATATAATTATCATATGAAAAGATTGGGAATAATAGTAGATTCTTTTTCTGGTTTATCAGTTGCACAAGCAGATGAACTAGGTTATAAATTTTTACCTTTACAAGTAGAAATCGATGGAGAAAGTTTTGAAGATGGATATGTATCAAATCTAGAAATACTAAAAAAGATATCGGTTACATCTAAAATTAAAACTTCATTACCAAAAATAGACAAGATGACTCGAATCATTCAAGATGCAGCAAAAAACTATGATGATGTGATTTATTTAGGTATCTCACAGCATTTATCTAACACTTTTATGCAAGCTCGTAGTATTTCAATGGAACTGTCAAATGTGCATATAATGGAAAATCACTTGTTTGGCAATCAAATTGTTCGAACAGTTGCACATCTTAAAAAAATGTATGAAAACGGTGCGAGCATTAACCAACTTTTTGAAACATTAAATAATATTAATGAAACATCAAGAACATTTATTGTTCCTTATCGTTTAGAATATTTAATTAATGGTGGTAGGTTGTCTGGTATTAAAAAATTTCTTTTATCTAAATTAAAAGTATACCCTGTATTAAGCTATAACGAAGAAGGTAAAGTTAAATCAGTGGCAACAAAATGAAACTTTAAAAATGCTACTGCTAAGGCATTTGATTTAGTTAATGAGTTTATAGATAGTTTAAAAAACATAGACAAAAATGCTAAATATTATGTAGATTTAATTTCAGGTGTTAATGATGAAGTTAATCAAGCAATTACATCTGATCAATTTATCAAGGCAAGCACACAAATAACAACTCCATTACCTATTGCAGCACATACTGGTCCAGAAGCATTTGCAGTATCTGTGATGGTAGAATTAGAAAAAAATGAGTAAAAAACAAACAAATATAAATACAGACACCGAAGATAAAATAGATCTTCAATATACTACATTAGTAAATTCAATTATTAAAGAAAATACATTACCTAAAGAAGCAATAAAAAAATATCGTAGAAATACTTGAATATATGTAATTTCAATTATTTCAATTTTGCTTTTAATCGTAATTGTAGGAATAATTATTTGACAAATTATTGTGCATGTAAAATAGCAGAAATTATGCTATTTTTATTATAGATAATTTTGGTTTATTAGTAGTATTTAGATATAAATCTTTTAGATATTCATAAAACTCAATTGTATTATCGTTTAAGATATTTTGGTTAATACTTACATTTTCATTTTCATCAAGATATTTTATATTCATTCATAATTGAAGCTAATTATATTGTGTATCAATAATAAGTTATCATAAATATTAGAAGTATGCTTTGATATATTAATTTTCAATTATAATTATGTTTATACACATAATTATTTTGTATTAAAAATGATATTCAATATAATAAGAATTATTGAAAAGAGAAGAAAAATAATAATTATGAAAATAGCTGAAAAAACATGAACAAAAAATTATAAAATATAATCAAATAATTTAAATTACAATCAAATTATGATAAAATAAATACTAGTGGTCGCGTAGCTCAGATGGACAGAGCACGAGCCTTCTAAGCTTGTGGTCAGAGGTTCGAATCCTCTCGTGATCGCCATTTTTTTATACTTTTTATATAGAGCAAAATAAAACCATCATAATTGATGGTTTTTTAATTACTCAGTTGCATTAAGCGCTAGTTGAACTAATGTTTTAACCATTGCACCAGTTGGTTTTCCACCTTGTTCTGCTGTCCCAGCAACATCTAAATGAATATATTCAATCCCTTCGGTAAATTCTTTTAAAAACATTGCTGCTGAACAACTTCCACCACCTGCACCAGATAAGTCAGTGTTTTTAAGGTCAGCTACAACTGAATTTTTAATTTCCTTAGCAAATGCTTCATCAAGAGGCATTCTTCATACTAGTTCATGTTGAGATTCTGCCGCATCCTTTAAATCATCTCATGCTTTATCAGTTGTTGCTCAAACTCCGGTATAGGTACTTCCGAGCGAAACAAGGATTGCTCCAGTTAAAGTTGCAACATCCACAAGTCTTGTTGCTTTCAGATTTCTAACTGCATATGTTAACCCATCTGCCATTACTAATCTTCCCTCGGCATCGGTATTATTAATTTCAACAGTTTTTCCATTCATACTGGTTCATACCGAATCAGGTAATGATGCATCACCATTTACTCGGTTATCTGTAATACACATTACAGCAGCAACATTGGTTTTAGGTTTTAATTGAGCGATTGCTTTCAATGCACTTGCTACAAATACAGAACCAGACATATCAAATTTCATTCCAAGCATTGAACGACTTGGCTTTAGTGAATATCCACCTGAATCAAAGGTAATTCCTTTTCCTACATAAACTGTTTTGGCTTTTGAATCTGGATTCCCGTTATATTCAATCACAACAACTCTAGGTTCATACATACTTCCACGATTAACAGAAAGAAGTAATCCCATTCCAAGTTCTTGTATTTGTGCTTTGTTTAATACTGTTACTTTTAAATTGTCATATTTAGTTAAATCTTCAACAACAGTTTTAGCTAAATATTCAGAGTTACAAATGTTAGGTGGCATAATTTGTAAATTTCTTGCGTAATTAACTGCATCTGCTAAAACATTTGCGCTATAAAGTTTGTGTTCATATCTTTGTGGTTCTGTTATTGATAAAAAGCTTACTGCAAATTTTTCTGTTTTTTTAGAAGTTTTTGCATTGTAAATATCTGCATTTACATATTTATATGCATTTGTAAACGCATCTACAACACAAGGGATACAAACCTTTCCGCGAACAAATGAATCAAGATCGATTTGTAAGTTGCGAACTTGTGATGCGAATAATCCCTTAGCGAATTTTGAGACTACATTATAGTCATATTTTTCTTCTGTTCCAAAATAAACTAATGCTTCATTGCTGTCAAAGTATTCAGTTAAAACCGATTCTTTTTCAACTAAGGTTTTTGGATAACTGTCACCTTTAAAAACAGCTTTTAAAAGCATTGATGAATTTCTTGTATTTTCTACTTTTACCATTTATTTCCTTTCTGGTTTTGATTATATCAAAATATTTATTTTACACTTATAAATTGTATTTGTTTGTTGATGTAGTTGTTATCTTGTGTAAGTTTGTCTTCACTGTAAGGAAATAAAAAAAAGAAAAAATTAATAAATTATCTTTATTTATGAAATCAATTTCATAAATAAAGATAAAAACTTATATATTTTAGGAACATAATTTACAAATTTTATCTAACTTTTCTCCCTTATATACAGTTGAAAACGAAATTTATTACTTTTACAGTACTACAAAATAAAAATTTATTTTTTTCATTTTGTAATTTTTTTAAATATGCTTTATCAAGAATTTAATAATTTATGGAAAAAATACGCAATTTTTTCCGTATTTAGATATTTTTAAACTAAAATAAATATATTTTACAAGAATAAATGAAAAAATGTTTTATGATAAAAATACATTTCATAATATTAAAAGGAGAATAAATGAAAAAATTCGCAAGAACAGTTTTAGGTGATATTGATCCTAAAGAATTAGGTGTTGTGGATTGCCATGATCATTTAATTAAAAATTATGGTCCTGAAGCACACGAACATCCTGACTTTGTTATGCTCTCAGTCGATGCAGCATTAAAAGAAATGGATGAATACATTGCAAAAGGTGGTAAAAGTATGGTTACTATGGACCCACCCAATGTAGGTAGAGATGTTCATAAGATGCTAGAAATAGCGAATGCTTTAAAAAACAAAGCTCATATTATTATGGCTACTGGTTTTCATAAAGCAGCATTTTATGATAAGGGAGCTTCATGATTAGCTTTAGCACCAATTGATGATATCGTTGAAATGGTTAAAGCAGAAATTGAAGTTGGTATGGATGAATACAACTACAGTGGACCAGTTGTAAAAAGATCTAATGCAAAGGCAGGAATTATTAAAGCAGGTACAGGATATGCTGCTATTGATAGACTTGAACTTAAATCATTAGAGGTTGCGGCTCGTTCAAGTATCGAGACCGGAGCTCCAATTTTAGTACATACACAATTAGGAACTATGGCATATGAAGCCGCACAACATTTAATTGATTTTGGAGCAAATCCGAGAAAAATTCAATTATCACATTTAAATAAAAATCCTGACAGACTTTACTATGAGAAAATTATTTCAGAACTTGGGGTAACTTTATGTTTTGATGGACCTGATAGAGTTAAATATTACACAGATTTAACATTAGCAGAAAACATCAAATATTTAGTTGACAAGGGGTATCAAAAACACATTACACTTGCATTAGATGCTGGTAGAGTGTTATATCAAAGACACTATGGTGCCGAAAGAGGTAAAGAAACTTTTGGTCTCGGATACTTATTCGATAGATTTATTCCGCTTCTTAAACAAGTTGGAGTTAGCGAAGAAGCAATTCAAGATATGTTAGTAAACAACCCAGCAGAAATCTTGGCTTTTGATGAACCAAGAAAATACGATGTTACTAAAGTAAATCCTAGAGTCTTAGAATTAAAAAAACTATTAAAAGTAAAATAACCTTATTTAAGGACAAATATGATTAAAAAAATTGACTCTAAGAAAAGGAAAGGATTAATCATTGGGTGATCAATATTTGCTTTAATCAATGTTTTCATTATTTTAGTATCAATGTTGGTTAAATCAGCACAACCAAATGATCCAAAGGTGTTACCATGAACACCAAAAGCTGCTGGTGATGCCTTCCTTTTCATGTTTAACAAAGTTTATATGGATAACTTCTTTAAGCAACCTGCATTGTTATTAGGTTCGCTTACATTTGTAGGTTATCTAACCATCGGAAGAGGTTTTCGTGAATCAGTAATCGGATTTTTAAAAACCGTTATTGGATTTATCTTATTACAAATTGGTTCAGGAACCTTAGTTTCCTTAGCTAAACCCGTATTTGAAGGAGTTAAAAATATAGGTCAAGGTGCAGGAATCGTACCATTAGATCCGTATTTTGCATTAGCAAGTTCAAATACATTCTTTGAAAAAGCTTTCTTAGGAAATAATTATGTTTCATTAATCTCATTTGCATTCATCCTTGGATTTGCTGTAAATATTGTTATGGTAGCATTAAAAAGATGAACAAACACAAATAGTTTAATGATAACAGGACATGTTATGATTCAACAATCAGCTGTTGTTACAACCATTTTATACATTATCTTATTCCAAGATATGCGTATCTTTACAGGTGCTTTATCGGCAGGTGAACAAGCAGGAATTATAATTATGTCAGGTATTTTCTTAGGAATTTACTGAGCAGTTGGTTCTGCATCAACTGTAAAAGGAACAAATGCTGTAACACAAAATGCAGGTTTTGCAGTTGGACACCAACAAATGCTTGCAATCGCTACAACATATAAATTAGGTAGATTTTTTGGTAAAAAAGAAGATTCAGCTGAAAACAAAAAACTTCCTTCATACCTTAAAATCTTTGAAGATAACATTTTCACACAAACAATTATTATCTTGCTATTATTCTTAGTATTATTTATTGTATTGTTATCTGTTAATCCGTTTAGTGTTATCGCTCCAGATCACATTAAATTTACCTCAAATTATGCAATATGAAACAATTCATTTGGTGGTGCTAACTTTGGGTTAAATATCCTTGGTGGAGCATTGAAAATAGTTGCATCATTAGTTGCAATTATTACTGGGGTTAGAATGTTCATTACAGAACTACAACAATCATTCCATGGAATTAGTGAAAAAATAATTCCTGGTGCAGTTGTAGCTGTCGATGTAGCTGCAGTTTATGGATTTTCAATCAACTCTGTTACATTTGGATTTATTTCAGGGGTAATTGGGCAATTTATCGCAGTAGCAATTATTGGTGGATTGTCAGCAATTCCGAACCAAAAATTCTTTAATATTGCAATACCATTATTTATCACCTTATTCTTTAACTCGGGATCATTGGGTGTATATGCAAATGCATCAGGTGGATGAAGAGCCGCATTACTTCTTCCTGGAATCTTTGGTTTCTTGGAAATTGTAATTATTTCGATTGCGACAAGAGCAATTGATAATTCATACCAATCAATTATTACACAACACTCACAATTTGCTGATGGTATAGATAAAAGTGGTTTTGTTTCACCTGTTGCAAATGGTTATATTGGTATGGCAGACTGAAACTTATTCTTTGGTTTATTAATGTGAATTTCTTCATATAATTTCATCCTTGCCTGAATTTTAGTTATATTAGCAATAATTGGATTATTGGCATTAGGACAAATTGTAGATAATGGATCACAAACCAAAAAAACATTTTTACAAAAAATACTTAAGTTACAACCAAAATTAGTTAACAGCTAATTTACTAAGATTAGCCTTGTGCTAATCTTTTTTCAAAAAAACATCTTTTTATCTATGATATAGGTAAAAAACATATTATTATATTATTTAGGAGATACTTATGGAAACACTTAAAATTATCGCAGCATGTGGTAATGGAATGGGAACTAGCATGATAATTAAACTTAAAGTTCAAAAAATTATGAAAGAACTTGGAGTAAGCGCAACTGTTGATGCTTTATCAATGGGCCAATCAACAGGAATGACAAATTCTGTAGATATTATTATTTCATCAAAACATCTTTCAGAAATGTTTAATCACAACCAACGTGCAAAAATTGTTGGTGTTACAAATTTGATGGATGAAAACGAAATTAGAGAAGCTCTTAAAAAAGCACTAGGTTTATAATTATGGAAAAAATTAATTTATTAGAAATACTTAAAAAATATCAAACAGTTAATGTAGGTTTACATGCAAAAGACTGAAAAGAAGCAGTTTATTTATCAATTAAACCTTTAATTGATAAAAAGCTTGTTGAACCAAGATACTACGATGCTGTGATTGAAAGTACCTTAAAATATGGACCATATTATATTATTGCAAACCATCTTGCAATCCCTCATGCCCAAAGCGAAGCTGGAGTTTTACAAAATTCATTTTCATTAGTAACTTTAAAACAACCAGTTTACTTTGAAAATGACGAGCGTCCAGTTTCATTATTAGTTGCTTTAGCAGCAACATCAGCTGATGTTCATACATCAGAAGCATTACCACAAATTGTTAGAATTTTTGAACAAGATTCAAATATTGAAGCAATTATGAATGCAAAAAGTAATCAAGAAGTCATCGATATTATTAGCAAAATAGATGCACAAGCATAAAGGAAAATATGGCATTACCACTACTACAAATCGCATTAGATAACTTAACAATTAAAGAAGCAATCGATTCAGCATCAAAAGCTGCAAAATACATAGATGTAATCGAAGTTGGAACTATTTTATTAGCTTCCGAAGGAAAAAAAGCTATTTCAGAAATCAAAAAAGCATTCCCAGATAAAATTATTGTCGCTGATGGAAAAATTGCTGATGCAGGAAGAGTATTTGCAAAAATGTTCTTCGAATTAGGCGCAGACTTTACAACTGCAATATGTGCTGCTGAAAATGCAACAATGGCTGATTTAGTAAAATATTCACAAACTTTCGATACTAAAAAAGAAATACAAGTTGAAATGACTACTAACTTCAGATGGGATCAAGTTGATGCATGACAAGCATCTGGTGTTACACAAATCGTTTGACACCGTGCCCGTGATGCTCAAGCTGCTGGAGTTAAATGAGGTCAAAAAGACATTGATACAGTCGCAAAACTTGCTAATATGGGGTTTAAAGTAACTGTTACAGGGGGTGTAACAGTTGAAGATATTAAACTCTTTAAAGGTATTCCAGTATACATTTTCATTGCTGGAAGATCGATTCGCGATGCTGAAGATCCACAGCAAGCAGCAAAGGAATTCAAAGATGAATTTAAAAAATACTGAAACTAAAACCCGTTTTTTAGGCATTTATGAAAAAGCAATCAATAATAAATTTCATTGAAGTCAAAAAATCGATATTGCCAAGGCAGCAGGATTTGATTTTATTGAATTCAGTGTCGATGAATCAGATTTTCGTCTTGAAAGATTAGATTGAAATAATACACAAATCAATGAATTAAGAAAACTTTTGATAGAAAAAGATTTTTACTTTAATTCAATGTGTTTGTCAGCACACCGTAAATTTCCTTTCGGATCACATGATTTAAAAATTCGTGAACATGCCTTGCTGATAATGGAAAAAGCATTAATTTTGGCTAAAAAACTTGGTATTCGAACTATTCAATTAGCTGCCTACGATGTTTATTATGAAGATTCGGATGAACAAACCAAGCAATGATTTATCGAAGGGATGAAAAAGGTTGCTAAACTTGCATCAAAATATTCTGTAACAGTTGCTTTTGAAACAATGGATACACCATTTGCAGGAACTATTTCAAAATGTTTAGCATTCTTAAAACAAATCGATGCACCTAATTTTTATATATATCCTGATTTAGGAAACTTAAATCAATTTACCAAAGATATAGAAAATGAAATCTTTTTGGGTGCAGATAAAATCGTTGGTTTTCATTTTAAAGACACTCTACCAAATAAATTCAAAGAAGTTCCGTGAGGACATGGAAGTGTTGATTTTGTACATTCATTAAAGCAGTTAACTAAACACAATTTAAATGTTCCAATTTTAATTGAAATGTGATCAAAAAACCACCCAGATGAAACTGCTATGCAAAACATTGAATTGCTAAAACAGGCAAAAGTATTTTATCAAAAACAATGAAAGGAAGCAAATGGTGAATAAAGAAGAAATCCAAAAACTTAAACAAGAAGTTTATCAAGCTAATATGTTATTATATCAGTATAAGCTTGCAATTCATACTTGAGGAAATGTTTCAGGAATATCAGAAGATCGCAAATATATGGTAATCAAGCCATCAGGTGTTTCATATGAAACTATGAGTGTCGATGATATGGTAGTAGTTGATATGGATAATAATGTAATAGATTCTAAACTTAATCCATCATCAGATACTCCTACTCATACTTTATTATATAAAGCAAATAAGAATATCAAAGGTATCGTTCACACCCATTCACCTTATGCTGTTGGTTTTGCACAAGCAGGTAAGGAAATTAAGTGTTTTGGAACTACTCATGCTGATAATTTTTATGGTTCCGTTCCTTGCACCCGAGAACTAACAGATGATGAAATAAATGGTGCATATGAGCATAATACAGGGTTAGTTATCATCGAACATTTCACTAAAAACAACATAAGTTTTGAATCTACTAGTGCGACCTTGGTTAAAGAGCATGGTCCATTTGTTTGATCGATTAAAAATCCAAAAGATGCAGTTAATTTAGCACTTACCTTGGAAGAAGTTGCTAAAATGGCATTACACACTTTAATTTTAGTTCCCGATAAAGGTCCTGCAAATCAGACTTTACAAAACAAGCATCACTTTCGCAAACATGGACCAAATGCATATTATGGACAAATTAAAAAATAGTGATTTTGAGTATTTGTTTTTTGATTTAGATGGAACCTTACTTGATTCACACAAAAATATTACACCACAATCATATCAAGGCATCCAGAGAATGCGAAGTCTTGGTAAAAAATACTCAGTTATCACAGGAAGACCACATTATTTAGCTAAAGAAGAGTTTTTTAATTTAGATTGCGATTATCCTGCAATTTGCTGCAATGGTTCACTTATTTACGATTTTCAAAATGATCAAATTGTTTATAAAAATCCTATAAATAAAGCATCTGCTAAGGCAGTTTTTGAAGCATTGATAGCATCAGGTGTAGTATTTTTGGTGTATACATGTAACCAAATTTATGGTTTTCATAAAAATGCAAGCAAACCAAGTTGATTTGCTTGATTAGAAGAGACAATTGCTAAACGAAGAAAAGAAAATCAATTTGCATTCGACTATTATGATTTAAATCATCAAAATCCAAACTTTAACACAGATGAGCAAGATATTTTAAAGTTCTTAGTTATCAAGCGTGATAGTACAGCCGAAAAGACTGATATTTCAGCAATGAAAATTTCAAAGATTGACAATGTATATATTATCAACTCGCAAGTACATGTTTATGATATTATGCCAATCAATAATTCTAAAGGAAAAAGTTTGCAGATTTTAGCAGATAAATATAACATTGATTTAAATAAAACATTGGTATTTGGTGATGAAGATAATGATGTTTCGATGTTTGAAGTTACTAAATATTCGGTAGCAATGGGTCAAGCACGAGATGAAGTTAAATCAAAAGCAACATTTATCACAAATTCACATGATGAACAAGGGATAGCAAACTTTTTAAATATGTTGGAATAAGAATGAAAGTTAAATATATAAAAATTAATCATATGGAAAACGGATACTGAGTTGTTCCTCCAATATGAAAAGTTTTGACACCAAAATCACGTAATTTTGTTATCAAACATGCTAAATCTTTAGAGGATATTATTAAATATAATCAATGAGAAAACACTAATATTATTTTTTCATTTAATTCTGATAAGGATTTTTATTTGTTTAATAAGCTAATGCGAATTCGTGGTTTTGACTTTCAATTACATCGCAATAAAGTTGAAAAGATGGATGAACAAGATTATATAGACTATCAAATCATTGAAAATCTTATCATTCGTTTTAACATAAAGACAATAAAAAATTTATATTATGGAAGAACTTTCTTTTTTACCAAGCAATACTTTGAAGACTTTTATCAAAAGAATGTTAAAGGTTTAAAAATATTATATGTTCAATGAACCAGATGAGGTTTTGAGGTTCTTTCAAATGTATAAGATATGCTTAGTGCAATTAATTTGTGCTAAGCATATTTTATTGATGTTTGCAGAATAAAGCAGTAGTTATAGCAGTCCAGGTTCTAGATTCAAGCTAGGTAACGAAAAGAACTAAGAAGCAACATACAAAAAACACCCTCTCGGGTGTTTTAACCAATTTTCTTG